>NZ_JBNNTW010000005.1:315235-371687 GCF_050279145.1 Lysinibacillus sp. NPDC094177
CCAGTGTTCGTAATCGTTAACGTTTTCGTTTCTTGTGTACCACCCGTATAACCAGCTGTCAGCGCCGTAAACGTTTGATTGCTAATTGCACCAATCATGTAAGTATGCGCTACTGTCGTAAAGCTTTGATTACTACCATAGCTTGTACCTACAGAGTTTGTCGCATACGCTCGGTAATAGTACGTTGTATTTGGACTTAATCCACTTAGGCCAGCAATAAAAGCACCAGTTGTCCCAGTTTCCGTTCTTTTACTATTACTTGTCGTCGGATTAGTAGTCGTTGCATATACAATTCCACGTTCTGTAATCGTTGCCCCTCCATCTGCTGTAACATCTCCACCAACAGTTGCCCCTGTTGTTGTCAAATTAGATGTGATTGTACTTGTAGTAACTGTAGGGGCACTAGCAGGACTAGCTGTCGTCACCGACTTCATTGTATACGTACTTTTATTTCCCGCTGCATCTTTTACAATGATATTAAAATAATAAGTTGTACTTGGTGATAAACCCTTTACATCAAGCGTTGCTAAATCTTTCGAAAACCCACTTCCTAATGCTGTACCGTTTGCTTCGATATTGCTAACTGTATTAATATTATTACTGCTAGATTGATAGACACGATACTCTAAATCACTTTGAGCAGTAATATTATCCGTTGCTTTCGTCCAGTCTAACTTAGTGCCAGTCGTGCTGACATTTGAAACACTAATCGTTCCGTTTGAAATTGTAGGTGGTATAGAATCTGGAGCAGTAGCACTCACATTGGCAATTGTGATGTTTTCAAAATTCAAGTTTGATGGTTGTGTATTATTATCATTAATAGCTGCATCAAATTGCCATGTAATTTCTAAAGATGCGACCCCGTTGTAATTAAATTCAGTACCTCCATTTAAAAGCGTGCTCAATTTATAGATGTCACCATTTCCAGAAATCTCTGTGTTACTAGAAATTGTGTGTGATCCAAGAGTACCTCCATTCGTATCTTTTACAACTAAGGAAAGCTTATTAAATGTGAGTTTAGTAAGGTCTTGAAAAAGACTTATTCCTAAGTCCTTAAAAGTGAATGTTTTACAAACATTCACTCCTTCAGCCTTAATAATCAAAGTTTGCTGAGCCTTGTCCGTAAAATTAGTTGTATATAACTGTGTTGTACCTGGGTCAACTGAAAAACCATTGCTTATAACAAACTTATTCGAAAAAGTTGCAAAACCTGTACCTGCACTGTTATTAGCTCCAACTGTACCACCGAAATCATACGTACCATCAGCAGTTCCATTCGCATCAGCCTTTACTTCTATGGCAGGAGCATAACCAATCGAAGCCATGGTAAAAATTATTACCAGTAAAATATGAAAATAAAATCTCATTTTTTCACGATAAGTTTTAACTCCAATCTTGTCTTTTTTCAAAGTTTTGGATAGATTCACAGTTCCACCCTTTCAAAATTCTTTTTAACCTCTAGGTGGAAACTCACCCTGTAAGCAAATAATATAATTCATCGCCAAGAAGGGCTGCATATTATTATGCGGTTGACTTCCACCTGTCAACCCTAAAGCTTGCAGGTTCATTTGTACATTTGGATTGGTATCATATAACGATGGCTGCTTAGGTGGTCTCCCAGCTCCTACCCCCTCTGCCCAAAGACAATCAGTCGGATCTCCCGATGTTCCAGCTCCTTGTATAGCTTTTGGTGTATGAGTATGAGCAGGTATTTGTGACTGCAAAAGAGTCACAGTTTGTGCACCAACCACTTGGCCAACCTGTCGTGGCGTTAATCCTGTTCCTTCCCCTTGATTCATTGGTGCTGACCCTATCAAATTCGGTAACGCAAAGGTTGTCCTACCATCCCCTCCATATTGGACACCTAATATCGAAAATAGAGCTGGATTTTGCTGAATATTCATCAATTGACCGTTACAAAACGCCCAACCACTTGGCGCAAAGTTCCCTGAAAAAATTCTTATTTCACCAGTATATGCGTCTGCCATTCGTACCACCTCCTTTTTCTTAATTTCTTGATGGATAGATACCTTGAATAGCAATACAAAAACGTATAGCTAAATAAGGTTGCATATTATTATGTGCTTGTCCGCCCCCAGCAATAGATAATGTGGCTGGATTCATAGTTACGGTCGTACCAGTTGCATATAAGTTATCCTTCTCGGCCCATACATTCTCTTGAGGAGAAGTTACACTTGCAGGGCTAGATGAGCCATGAACTTGATGATTATGTTGAGGCATTTCACTCGTTGTTAAAGTATGGGTCTCTTTACCCTCCTTTTTTCCTAATGGGAATGAAGGACTACTAACATGGATTGGTACGCGGCCACGTAAATCTGGTAAAGCAAATGTATTTACACCATCCCCTCCATAAACCGTACCTAACAGCGAGTATAATGCTTGATACTGTCTAATAGGGAGCAATTGCCCTTCACAAGATAACCAGCCTCTTGGTGCATAATGAATCGAAAATAATCGAACTTCGCCTAAATATGGTTCTGCCATTTAAATCCACCTCTATTCTTAAATTTATGGCTGGGGAGGAAAATATCCATTTAACGAAATAATGAAAGAAATAGCTACCGATGGCATCATATTGTCATGTGGTTGATTGCCACCCACAACTGAGTTAGTATTTGCGTTCATTACAACTGGCGTTAAAGGATTCCCAGCTCCATCTTTATCATTTGAATAGTTCGAATATCCGCTCGTTGTTGCCCACAACATATTACTTGGCGATGATGTACTTCCTAAAGCAGTAGTAGCTTGAACAGTGTGTGTATGAATTGGCATTTGATTCGTAGTTAACTTAACCGTCTCTGTACCACCTACATCACCTAAATTGTACTGCGGACTAACATGAATAGGGACACGCCCCCTTAAATCTGGTAACTTGAAAGTATTTTGGCCATCCCCTCCATATATCGTTCCTAATAAAACAAACAGCGCTTCATTTTCTGAAATTTCAAGTTCTTTACCATCGCATAAAGCCCAGCCTTGTGGAGCATAGTTTCCAGCAAACATACGGATTTCTCCTAAATACGACTCACTCATTTATTTTCACCTCCTTTGAATTTAATAGAAAATTCAATCTTTTTACAAGATGACTCAAACCTCATAGCAATATAAGGGACGATTTCTCCTGTAACGAAAAATCCACATCGTTCATAAAGACGCCTAGCAGGATTGTCCTGTAACACATGCAGTGTAACAGACATTTTCTGATTAACTGCATAACTTTGTAATTGTTTTAATAACTCAGTACCGTAGCCTTTTCCTCTAAAATCAGGTAATAAAGAAATATCTATTAAATGAATATTCCCACTTTTGTTTTCGATCATCACCCTACCAATTTGCAATCCCTCATGATAAATAATTTCATGCTTTGCTTGTGGGAAATTGTGTTGATAAGATCTCTTTTGTGCTTCGTATTGCATATGTAACAGCGCATGCAACTGCTGTTCATCTAGTGCCAACATTGAAAATTCATCTTTACGCGTAGTAATAAATAACTCAAAAAGAAACGCATCATCTTTGGATACAACATTTCTAGTCTGCAACATAATACATCACCATTTCATCAAATAGTTTTAGTAATCAAACCTATCATACATGTTGAACAACTAAATTGGCTCGACACCAAAATCTGCACTTGACAGCACTTTCTACAACAGTCGGACCCTTTCCTAGGAGCGTCCCTTGAGCCTCCTCGTCACTTACGCTCCTGCGGGTTCTAAAGTTGTTCGTTAATCCCCAAGGAGTCGCCGCCTTTCGTTCCATGTACTTACATAGTTTTTAAGTCAAGTACATGTTTTGGTAAAGAGCCACTAATTTTATATATTTTATTTAATTTTTTCTAAATAAAATGCAAGTATTTCTTTCCCACAAAATGCGCATTCGATTGGTAGAGCACAAAGAAACTGACACGTAAAACCAACGAAGATAAGCATTAGTTGATTGTTTTTATATGTCCTTCAGTGTGCAGAAATTTTTGTAAATCCTTCATCATATGAGTGTCAGCTCTTCTTTTTGTCTAAATTTTTATATTTTTATATTTTTATATTTTTATATTTTTATATTTTTATATTTTTATATAAGTATAAAACAAAAAAGTTAAATTTAGGTTATTTTTTTAAAAATTAGTACCAAGACCTATGCGTTATCTCGAAAGCGAGTCTTCAGGATAATGGCCCGTTTGTTGAATTGTCATAATCCATCTTGTCAATGCAATTGTATCAAACCTTTTTACAAAATATCGGGCTTTATTACAAATGATCAATCTTTATTAAAGGCTCTTTTCATAATGATTGTTGTTTCTCAAATAAATATTGAATATGTTACTTCTCACTCCGTTTATTCAATAAGATATATTTAATCTTTTTAATAACATTTGAAAGATATGAATAAGCCAACGTGCTAAAGGTGTGCTAAATGGAAGAAAAATAAATGCATAAATTGTTCCCCAAACTAATACATCTGTATACGTTCGAAGTCCTCCACGAACAATATACTCCCCAAATAAAGCACCTATTGTTCCACTGTATAACGTTACGGAAAACGCTGAAACGAAACTTATCAGCCATAGGTTTTTATTAGTTGGTTTCTCTCGACTTACAAAGTAAATCCCTAATATCAAGAAAGTGAGTGCGAACGAAACGATTGTGGCAAAATACAGCCACGCTTCCCCAAATAAAGAGGTAGTACCTCCAGCCAACATTTGCGCGAACAACATAAACCCAAAAGAAATAGCAATCGATAATCCCATACCAAATGTAACTCCTATAAAAACCCCCTTTATAATTTCCATAAATCTCCACATTTTTGAAAACTTCCCTATAATTATACGTTATTAAATGTTCCATTGTTAGAATAACAACAATCCTTGAGAAAACAGCCAAACAAAAAGACAGATATAATCTATAAAACGCGGATGAGACTCCCCCTTCATTATTTGTACTAATTTATGTACACATCCCTCAACATAAATAGTAAAATCATATCATTACACTTAAAGGAGAGCATGTATGAAAAAACATAAGTTCATATTGTTCACGACACTATTTTTTATCTTGTTACTAAGCGGTTGCAGCGAGAATAAGAATGAGAATGAGAATGAGAATGAGAACAAGAAAAAAGCAATAGAAGAAAATACTACTGACCAAATAAAACAAGAAATCCCAGAACCCTACACAAAAGCAATAACAGCCATTAATAATAAAAATTTTACATTAGCTAACACATATTTAGATTTAGTTATTAAGGACTTCCCAGATAGCGAATACATACTTCCGAGTCAAATACTAAAAGGCTCAATGCAAATTTCCCAATACTTGGTTGCTAGCGACCTTTTGGATATTTTCACTTCAAGTGCAGAACCCGATAGTCCACTGTTTGATGATGAAGATAGAGAAACATTACAAAGCCATTTAAATACACTACAAGATATTTTTGATAAATTTTCAGAAGAACAGAAAACAACATTCAACTATATAGCTCAGACATTTGATGTAAAAAAAGATTATAGTGATTACTTTAAAGATATTGAGGGGTTTTTAGGGGATAGCGAATATCCGGACACGCTTTCCTTCTTTGAAGAAGTTGGCTATCCAGTCCCTACCAACTCTGAAGTAAGGGAATTTACAGATACGCTATACGATCTTTATGTTTGCACCGTGATAAACAAAATCATTAACGATGGCGAAAAGCTAAACGCTGAACAGCTTAACTATAATTATCTGTTCTTTTTTTCTAACGTCGGAATGACATTAAAAGAAACGAACCCTGAAGTAGCAAATACTTTACTCAATTTTATTTTAGATATAACATCTGACGACCCTTACAACGAATACAGAATTTCCATAGAGGAAATAATGGAGAAATCAACTAATACCGTCAGCAAAAATGAGAATTCCGGCTCAAAACAGGACAATACTCAATCGAAAACTACGGAGGATTCAAAGTACGACCCATTCGAATGGGGTACCGGGATTAAAGAGGAATTCGAAAATGAAATGATTCAAAATGAATACGTCGATTCAAAGGATAACCTTTTTTATAAAAATGGCTATATCGGAGAAGACAATCAAGGCTACTATGAGGCTTTTACAATTGACGATAACGGAGAAGAACGATACATCGTTGTCGTTAATGTAAAAACAGGTTGGTATCACGGCTAACTTATATTCATAGTTCATTTCATTATTTCACCTATAGTGCACCGGGTCTATGATGATAAAGCAACAAGGGAGTGTGCTGGTTGCAAAAGTTTAACATGTCAATTACGCAACATTCAAGACCATGGCCCAAATGTTTAGCGTGTTGAGAATGCTGCCAAAGCACCCCAGTTTTTCCCCTCATAAGGCAGCTAAATGCGCCTGAAGTTTACTTATTTGCAAGATACCTCGAAAAGTAACAATCTTTGAGAAAACAGCCTTATTAAAAGACGACAATTATTAGTATTCATCGTGAAACTGCCCTTTCTAGGAACACTATTTAAATGATAAAAAAAAGAATTAATTAATAAAAATTATTCAAATATAGGATGCACCGAAGTCTGCTCAGCTAATTGTATGCGTTATGCGAATAGTTACACTTAACCTTTATGCGGCTTAGTGCAAAACCAGTCACGAAGCGACTTAGTAATACTTTTTCTTGTGTAGAAAATGTGTAGAAACTTTTCACTCCCTATCCTTTTCTAACGGATTCTCAAAAAAGAAAAAGCGCCTCAAACCCTTGATATTAAAGGATTTGAAGCGCTTTTCAATTGGTTCAAACTTGTTCTTTCTGAACCTTGATATGTCCCATTAAATAGTCTCTCAAAAGTAGTGACTAATACTGATTCACTGTTGTTGAATTCAGCTGGGGATTCTTGTCTATAATTTTCGTTTTTCTCTATCTTACAAACAGGTATTCCATATAAATTTGCTTGTGTACAAACTTGTTCAACTAATTGATTATCTGGACATAAATAGACCACTGGTTCTTTAATCTCTTGGGCTTTTGAATAGAGCATAAGTAATCCAATTAAAGTTTTCCCCGCCCCTGTATCCATCAGACCTACTATATCTCTATATTTCTTTGTTAGGTAATAACTCGGTCTTTACGTTTTTTAACACTATTGCAATCGGGTCGTCAACAAGCACTTCAACTGGTACTTCAACAAGCTCCTTACCTATTCTTTTATTTTGAATATGGAAAACGTGAACTTCTCGTTCTAATATTCCAATACCAGTACCCTTAGTCAAAATTATGATTAACTCATTTTTTCCATCTTTATTGATGTCCTCATAGATAATTTGAGGTGACCAAGTAGGACTGGTTGTATTCATCCAATAAGGTCTTGTAAGAACACCGCCTTGAAAATAAATTTTAAAATCTGTATATACTCCATTCATCTTTTTAGTATAAAGGGTAACATCTGCTTTATCAGACTTTGCAATTTCATCATATTCATTTATCATTGCTTTAGTATTTGTTAAAACAGTAAAAAGGGAAATAGCAATAATTAACATAAGAACTTTTTTCATAAGAAAAGCACCTCATATTCAGTGTTCTCTATAACTGACTGTTTATTCCACTAAACTGCGCCGTTAGCTTAATAGGAGTAGCACCAACAAAACGCGAATTTCGTACGCAAAATTTCATAAAGAAAAAGCCGATACCCTATATGCTAATAAGAGATCGGCTTCTTACTGTTAAATTGTCTGTAGTGGTCGTAGAGAGACTAATGGCACAATTTCTTTATTTTAAATGATCAATCTTTATTGCAAAACCTAATGAGTAACTTTTCTATTCATTAATCCAATCAATTAATTCTCTATCAAAAGTATCTGGTTCTTCAAACATTGGATTATGGCCACTTTTTTCAAAAATGACCTTCTTCACTTTTTCATATGAATAATCAATTACATCCCAGAGCGAAATAGGAGCGACTAAATAATCATACCTTCCTAACCCTACAAAAATAGGTTTATCTACATGAGCCATAGATTGGATTAGATTTCGTTCAGCAAAAGCTACACCCCAAAGATAATCAATAACCTCCATATTTGTATATACGTCATCCCACATATAAGCAGCATCGAACGTATAATCATAAAAGCTATGTGCTCCCATGCGAATACACATATGCACAAATCGTCTTTCAGGATCATTGTGAATATCATTCTCTA
Source organism: Lysinibacillus sp. NPDC094177 (assembly GCF_050279145.1). NCBI lineage: Bacteria > Bacillati > Bacillota > Bacilli > Caryophanales > Bacillaceae > Lysinibacillus > Lysinibacillus sp. NPDC094177. Next base: position 323,407 of record NZ_JBNNTW010000005.1, read on the forward strand.
AACATGCAATATCATGCTCAAATTGCTTTGTACGCTCAGCACTGGCAGTTTCGTTAAAAAATGAAAAGCTTTGCTGCTGTCTCTCTTGACTGTTTGTTGGTGCTGAATTTAATAAAATGACCTTCTGAACATACTGAGGATATTTTTCGGCATATGCCAAGGCCATAAATGCATGTCCAGAATGTCCTAAAATGATAAAATCCTCAAGCTTTAGCAATTGTCTTGCTGTTTCTATATCCTCGACAATCTTATCTAAAGTATAATCTTCTTTCTTTAAAGAGCGTGGAGACTTCACAAAACCTTTATGATCTAAAAAGATAAATTGAAAATGTTTATATAAATTTTCCGAGAACAAATGTGGATAATATACACAGCTACCCACTACCAATATCGGCTGACCTTGTCCCTTAACACAATATTTTAATTCAAATCCTTCACTAAAGATGCTTTGATAATTACTCATAATAATAGTCCTCTTTTCTTTTTATATAGAAGAGCTATTAACGTTATGCTCTTCTTCCTATCACTCCCTTTCTTTTTTACATTCCCGTGTTTTCTCCATAGAACGCTCCAGCATTTTAACTCACCTCTATTATTATTTTCTATGTATATATAAAAGTTGAATTTTTAAAATAGGAACTTATTTTCCAAGTATACAATAATGGTAGAAAAATTAGAAAGATAGAGGATACAAGAAAATAGATTAGCGATTATAACACATCATTACATTAAGAGAGAGTGGTCAATTGGAAGAAGCGAATCAATTTATGGTGGCACTTGTTCAAGAAGAGCCTGAAAATGGATACTACTAATTATTGTCGCAAAGATATCATCCCCACTTTTCATCCAAAATGCTTGTTATATACGAGCAATATGATAAAATAGGAACGTGCATTCGCTCTCTCTTAATTTTTTCACGGGAATATTTTTTCATTAAAATAAATTGGGTGCGAGAATATATCTTAGAATATAATATTTAATGTCGGATAATCTGTTTCTTTTTACAGTTCGACTCTACCAGAGTTTGGTTAAATTAAAGATATTAATCTTAATATGAGATACAAATCTAAAGAGCATGTTTTGAAAAAAAATTGATCAAAACATGCTCTTATTTGAATGTGGTAGATTAACTTCTTAAAATTTGATTATTTTTGAAATCCTTATTGTACTCACCACGTTTCTGCAATAAGAACCCCTGAATTTTCCTAAATAGAATATTGTAAAGAAATTACTGTATTTTTATATTGATTGCATCCGTTTGATACCATTATATTTCTCATTGGAATATTGTCAATTTGAGTCATCCCTAAATAAGATATAGCTTTAAATTCATTTTTAAATCTGTATAATCCTATTGAATGTAAGTTCTTTCCCAATCCTGTCCCCAGAAAATTAGGATGAATGCCTATCCAAAAAATGCGTCCTTCATTATCTGTATTTGGTTCTATATGAGAAAAAACTACACCAACAGGTTCATTGTTAACTATATACACTGTAAACATGTCCTTTACTTGAGACGGGAGTTCGGTCCTCATTCCAGTTAAAAACTTTTCTGCATCAATAAAACTTGTACCCATCACATCAGATAAAAAAGAGATAGAGTTATTCTCAGAAAATGACCATACTTCATAATCTGGTATTGAAACATTTAATGGTGACATTAAAGATCTCTTATATACAACCCTTTCACCAACAATTTCCATTTTAGTCCAATTTAAGCTTTCAAATAGAATTTTAGGACACTCAAACCTAAATTTTTCAGTCTACTACTTTGTAATTGATCTAAAAGTTCATTTATAAGCACATCTATTTGAGAAGCAAGACGAAGTCTATCTCTAAAATTTCTAAAATAATTACACGATCACTTTTTATGTAATGTACGCCAACTCTTTGTAACTGTTGAAGCAGTTTATCAACGAGTTTTCACCTCTTTTTATTTATAAAATTTTTCACTTTGCATCAATTTCCCTCTTCCATTATCCTGTACCGTTAGTAATCCCTCTATAAAATAATATTTTTGGAGGAATGTATTTTGTTCATGTCAAAAGAATAATTACTTACTGACTTTTGGGATAATATTTATTTCTTCTATATGCATATCTTCTTTAGTTTTATTACAGAAGCCAATTGGAGAGTAGTTGTATAGGTGGCGGGGTTGCGGAACAATCTAAAATCGTTCCATGCAAAGATCTCAAATATGGGTCTTAGTCTAAGCCTCTTCATTAATTAAACATATGCTTTACTATAACCTAAGAAGTGAGATAAAAAGTGATAAATCCAATGCATTTCAATATAGGACATCAAATGTTTCTTGGTTTTAATCCCTAACTTTCCCTTGTTTTGAAAACAAATGGTTTACCTGTTTTCCTAGTTACAAAGGAATAGGAGGATTCCGTGATGGTTCATGCCGTTCAAGGAGCCAGTTAAACAATTCTGATAGATGCTTTATAATATACAACGATAACAATTAAGTATTTACATAAAAGAAAAGCTCCGACGGAACCCACCCCCAGCTGACCTTCACTTCTCTTTCAAACTTGGACTTCGATAGGAACGACACAGAAAAAGTTAACTAGTAAGAACTAGTTAACTTTATATCCAGACGCATTCAATAGTCCATTGAAAAACATTAAGTTACATACTCTTCAGATAGTGAAAAATCACCTGAAGTTTTTAAAAAAATAAGTCATTCCAAAAGGAGTTACTGCCCGTGCGTCGCCGGTTTCTTGAAGTATGACGCACCCTACTCGTGCGTCGCTGGATTCGCGAAGTACGACGTACCCTGCTCGTGCGTCGTTGGATTCGCGATGTACGGCGTCTCCTGCTCGTGCGTCGTTCGTTTCGTGAAGTACGACGTACCCTGCTCGTGCGTCGCTGGATTCGCGAAGTACGACGTTTCCTGCACGTGCGTCGTTCGTTACTAATAGGATCCTGGTGCATGAAGTGACCTAACCCTGAGTTGTTAGCTATTTCTACTGCCTTCTGTATAAATAACATATTCAAACCTCCTTTCATCTTTAATAGAGAAAGAAGGTAGATTCCTTTTTCAAAAAAATCAAACCCATACCTCTGCCCTTTTCTTTCCCTTATCGTAATATATGAGGTTGTACTAAGGATGTTAGAGATAATCGCATAGTTTTCGAAAGCAAATTATAGACTCTATATCTTTTTGTGGAATCTTACATTTTTGTTTTATACGAATAATTTAAAAATGAAAGGAAAGATTTCGCGTGGATAACGGCATAATAATACCTGAATATCAGCTTTTTATTCATCCTTTAGATTTAAGCGAACTTCGTAAAGATATATGGTGTGACGATCCTATCTCTGCCAAGCTAACGATTAACAAAAGAAAGTATGATATTGATATCGTCTATCGTGGCTCCCATATCCGGGATTTTCGAAAGAAGTCGTATCACATTTTGTTTAATAAGCCAAGTACCTATAGAAATGCCAAAGAAATTCATATCAACGCAGAATATAAAGATCCTTCTCTATTAAGAAATAAACTATCGCTCGATTTTTTCAATGAAATAGGGTGCTTATCGCCAAAATCCCAATTTGTAAATTTGAAATTGAATGGGAAAAATGAGGGGCTTTATTTGGAATTAGAATCAGTGGATGAGTATTTCCTTAAGAATCGGCAACTACCGCAAGGACCAATATTCTATGCGGTTGATGGCGATGCTAACTTTTCGTTGATGAGTGATCTTGATAAAGAAGTAAAGAAATCACTTAAAGCTGGCTATGAACTAAAATATGGGACAGAACAAGATGAATTTCATTTGCAAAAAATAATTCTTGAAATTAATACCATTTCAAAAGCTGAATTTGAAAATGCAATTGTGAAATATCTCAATGTTGATCAGTATATTAGTTGGTTGGCTGGCGTTATTTTCACCCAGAATTTTGATGGTTTTGTTCATAATTACGCATTATACCAGAATAGTGAAACTAGGCTATTCGAAGTCATCCCGTGGGATTACGATGCAACATGGGGAAGGGATGTAAACGGGAAAGGGATGGAAGAAGATTATTTACGAATCGAAGGATTTAATACGCTTACCGCAAGAATTCTCGACGTAAAAACATTCCGACGTCAATACAAAAACTTGCTAAAGATTATTTTAAATAATCAATTTAATGTAGACTATTTGAAACCGAAAATACAAGGTATGCATGATTTAATAAGACCTTATGTTCAAAAAGATCCATATAAAAAAGACGATATCCATTTATTTGATAAGGAACCAGAGTATATATTGGATTATATTGAAGCACGGGCGAAATATATAAAAAGGAAATTAGATTCATTAGATTAAAGTTATTGAATCATCTTACAAAACCCTCTTTCCATGTGGTAAGGGGGTTGTTTGTCGTTTGAATTAGCACACTATTTTCTGTACTGTAAATATAGTAAAATCGTTAAAGTGGTATTCTTATGGGTCTTTTCATTTCAGTTATAGTTCATCAGCTAAGCGATTTACTTATTGATATAAGCTTCAAAAGCAAAATACAGAATAAATGTAGTTGATTAACCATAATTCTTTAATTGTCCATACAAAATAAAATATGAGTAGAAACCCTATCATTGTTTTTATATCATTATTTTTCACTTTTACTTTCTAAACTTTGATTCCATTTCATCCTCCTAAAATCTGATCATTTATTATGGAAGAACCCACCTTATATAATATGACACCTTCATTTCATTGACAGAAAATATGAAATAACGGCTGCTTTAAAAGCACCCGTCATTTATACTATAGTTTATAGTGCCTTAGAAGCCTGCTGAATTAATGCAGCTACCATTTTATCCATTTGTGCAAAACGATCGTCTTTTGTTTGACCATTTACATATCGATAATAGATTTGCTGACATATTACAGCTAATTTAAAGTAGGCAAATGTAATATAATAATCGATGGCTGAAACATCCCGCCCGCTTTTCTCTGCATAGCGGTTAATGAATTCCTGACGTGTGTAAAACCCTGGTAAAGTCGTTATTGGTGGTTCTCCAAATGCGTATAAAAGCATTTTGGGATCATCTGCATGCATCCAGTAGCTCATGGCCACGCCTAAATCTGCTAATGGGTCCCCTACAGTTGTCATCTCTAAATCAAAAAGTCCAATCATCTCAGAGTAATCACTTGAAAACATAGCGTTATTAAGCTTGTAGTCATAATGAATAATGGTTGCTTCGTGATTAGAAGGTACATGATCCTTTAACCACTTTGTCAATGCCTCTACTTCAACATGCTCTGCCGTTTTCGCTTTGTCATAGCGCTCAATCCATCCATGTACTTGCCGTTCCATAAATCCTTCTGGCTTCACCATATCCTTTAATTGCGTTTCTTTATATGGAATTGCATGAAGAGCTACAAGTGAATCGACCATCTTTTCCGAAATGAGACGAGCTAATTCCTCCGTATTTTCAGTACCAGGTGGGAAATGCGTGTCCAGTACTATCCCCTTTTTTCGTTCCATCAGGAAGAAATCACTGCCGATAATATCTCGATCATCAACGTACACATAAGGTTTCGGTAAAGCGGATAAAAATGGATGCAATGCAGATAAAATGGTGAATTCACGTTTCATGTCATGCGCTTTTTTGGCGACTGGTCCATGCGGAGGTCGACGAAGAACAATTTCAAATTCACCTACTTTTAGGCAGTAAGTCAAATTTGAATGTCCAGCATTAAACTGCGAAATTTCTAGCTTCCCCTCTGGTAACTCTGGAAATTGGTTCTTTAAAAATGACTGTAATTTCACTTCATCAATACGTTCACTTGCCCTTACTTGTATCGTATCCATTGTACCCCTCCTATCAATTATGCCTCGGCATAATTGTTGCTGACGCTTCGTTTTCGCTACAAAAGACATTGGCTAAAAGAAGTTAAACGATTGAGCTCATACCGCCATCTACAACTATGACATCCCCCGTAATATAATCTGAGGCAGCTGCGGCTAAAAATAATGCTACGCCTTTTAAGTCATTTTCAGATCCTAAACGCTTTAACGGAGTCACTCCCATTAAATAATCTTGTCCACGCTCAATTAAGACTTTTGACATTTTTGTTAGGAAAAATCCTGGGGCAATCGCATTCACATTGACGCCATATGGCCCCCATTTTACGGCTAAATCTTTCGTTAGAGTGATGACTGCGCCTTTACTTGCGTTATAGCCAATTGTATCCATGAAATCAGGTAATGTACCACCAAGCCCTGCAACCGAAGCGATATTGATAATTTTCCCACTCTTTTGTTCTAGCATTATTTTGCCAACAGCTTGGCTCATTAAAAATGTACCATTTACGTTAACGTCAAAGACTTTTTGCCAAGCCTCATAAGGCATTTCAACAGCAGGAGTACCCCAAGACGCCCCACTGTTATTTACTAAAATATCAATTTTGCCGAATGACTCCAGTGTTTTTGACACAACGTTCGCTACGTCCTCTGGCTTTGTAACGTCACATGTAAGAGCTAATGTTTGTACACCTAATTCAGCTAATTCTGCGGCTACCTCTTCGCATGCCTCGACCTTCCTTGAGCACAGTACAATGTTAGCACCTGCTTCAGCAAAGCCTTGTGCAATTTGGGCTCCAAGACCACGCCCTCCCCCTGTTACGATGGCAGTCTTCCCCTTTAAGCTAAATAAATCTAGTACTGTCATTTAACCAGCTCCTCATGTTTTTTAGCATGCTTTTTCAGCTCCAGCTTTGCAACAGTGTTACGATGCACTTCATCCGGCCCATCTGCTAATCGTAATGTTCGAGAATTTGCCCATTGTGCCGCAAGCGTCGTATCAGGACCTACCCCAGAAGCACCGAATGCTTGAATTGCTCGGTCAATCACTCTTAATGCCATATTCGGCGCCACTACTTTAATCATGGCAATTTCTGCCTTTGCCTCTTTATTCCCTACTGTGTCCATCATATACGCTGCTTTTAGCGTTAACAGTCTTGCCTGCTCAATATCAATACGGGACTCCGCAATACGCTCACGTATCACACCTTGTTCTGCAAGTGGCCGATGGAACGCACGTCGCTCCTGTACACGCACACACATTTCCTCTAATGCACGTTCGGCAGCTCCAATAAGACGCATACAATGATGGATTCGACCAGGGCCCAAACGACCTTGCGCAATTGCAAAGCCTTTTCCTTCTCCCCACACTATATTTTCAACAGGTACTCGAACATTAGTAAACGTCAACTCACCGTGTCCTTCTGGTGCGTGATCATAGCCAAATGCAGTAAGCATACGCTCTATTTTTACTCCAGGAGTATCCATCGGCACGAGTATCATCGACTGTTGTTCGTGGATAGGTGCTGTAGAATCTTTATGTTTCCCCATAAAAATTGCGATTTTACAGCGAGGATCCCCAGCTCCTGTTGTCCACCACTTATGTCCATTCAAAATATAATAATCGCCATCACGTTCAATACTTGCCTCAATATTTGTTGCATCACTTGACGCGACTGCAGGCTCAGTCATTGCAAAGCAGGAACGTATTTCTCCACGTAATAATGGCTCTAGCCACTGTTTTTTCTGCTGTTCTGAGCCGTAACGCACAAGCACCTCCATATTTCCCGTATCTGGCGCATTGCAATTAAACACTTCAGGAGCCAGTAAAGAGCGTCCCATAATTTCACATAAAGGTGCATATTCTAAATTCGTCAAACCTGCACCATATTTGCTATCTGGCAAAAATAAATTCCATAAGCCCGCTTCTTTTGCCTTGTGCTTTAATTCCTCTATAATTGGTGGAATCGCTCCCCAACGATCCTCCATTGCCTCTACTTGTGCAGCAAACACTGCCTCATTTGGATAAATGTACTGCTCCATAAAATTTGTCAGCTTCTCTTGAAGTTCTACTACTTTTTCGCTATAAGAAAAGTTCATAAAAAAGCCCCCCTTTGTTTGAACATCGGAATTATAAATGAATGAATATTCATTTTTATTCTTACATTAAATGTTACCGCTATAGTTCTTGTAAATCAATGTCTATTAAATGAAAATTTGAATTATAAAGAAAATTCATACTTAAGACAGTGTATTGAAAAGATAGAAAATCACATTACAATAAAAAAACACAAGTCAAAACACTATTTCACCATAATAAGTATCATCAAATCTGAAAAGCATTTTTTAGTAATAATTAAATGACTTGATGTTTTCATAGCCGCTTTTCAGTACTTCTGTAGCTCATCACCCTATACTTTTTAACAAACATCATCCACAACTTTTGGTGATAAGCTACATCTTTGTAAAATTAGTAAATTAGGTAAAGAAACGATTAATAGGATAAAAAAAGAGTAACTTCTCAATCAAAAAAGTTACTCTATCAATCAAATTAATCTATAATTTTATTTTTATGTCTATTAGCTAACTTCATAGCGAGGAATTGGGGAAATAAATTCAATACACTCACAATTACTAATAGTTGAGAAGGTGAAAATGGTTTAAAATATCCACGATCCCACCCTATTCCTAACGTATCCTCTATTCTACCGAAAAAGTAAAAAGAAATTAGAGCTGATACAATATTACCAATAGTAAAAGGAATTGAGTTGCATAGAAATTTCCCAAGAAAAGCTAGAATTGAAGTCCCTACAATCATTAGTAAATAGCCAAGCAGTGAACGGTTAGCAAAATCTTGGTACATTGAAAAATAAACAAAAGGAAAACAGTATAAACAGACTATTAGAATACCCATTACTATTTTTCTCATATGTCACCTCTCTTATAAATAGAACATAATATTGGACAGCATAAGACTATTAATTAGATTGCTTTGTTCAACCTTGCATGTTTTAAGCTTTCCGTAATCTAAAGTGTTTTGCCTATTTCCATAATATCAGTCAGCAATTGGCGAATGGCCAAAGGTAAATGACGATTTTTTAAGTACACCAAATAAACGTTTCGTCGTAAATTGGGACAATCTATTTCTTTTTGTACAATAGTTTTAGCGGTAGGACCTTTTAAATAATTTTCAGGTAGAATGGTAATCCCTAAATTTTCACGAACGAGAGATACAGCCGTTTCAAAGCGTTCAATTTCAAATTGGATATTAATGTTTTGGTCAGCCTTTTCAAATGCATCTAGAATATCATGTCTCGTTTGAAAGCCCTCTGTACTAATAATAAATGGCTCATCACTTAAATCGGCGATTGTCAGCTTCTCTTTTTCCACTAATGGGTGATTTAATGGTAAAACGGCTACAAGTCGTTCTTCATATAAGCTCTTAACTTCGAGATCCTCATCATCTATTATCTGATTTGTAATTATTAAATGTGTTTTATAGCTTTTGAGCGATTTTTTGACACGCTTACTTCCTAAAATATCCACTAGATGAAACATCATTTGTGGATACTCCTTTTTATACTCTGTAATGACTTTTGGTAGCCAATGCTTAATCGATTCCATTACGCCTATCGTTACTTCGCTTGTGCCACGTACAATTACCTCATCCATTTCTATTTTTAATACTTCCATGTTTTTCAATATAACTTTTGCTCGTCCATATAAAAGCTCACCTGCTTCTGTTAATTGAAGATTTCTCGTATTCCTTTCAAGTAACGGTGAACCGATTTCTTGCTCTAATTTTTTAATTGCAGTACTTAGAGAAGGCTGAGAAATATGTAGTTTTTCAGCTGCCTTCGAGAAATTCATTTGCTCCGTAACTGCTATAAAATATTGCAATTGTTTAAAATCCATAACATCATCCCCCCTCATTTATAGTTTAAAACTATAGATTAATAACAATTATATATTAGCATTTATAATTATGCGAATATATAATTTATTCATAACAATATTTGCACTACAATAATATTGGAAATGGAGTTGATAAAGATATGTATACAATGACAGATCAGAAACAATGGAAAGGCCGTATAGATTCAACTACTAATACGAGTAGTTTTCGTTTACATCAAAAAGTGAAAAGAATTCCTATTAATGATGTAAGCGCTTCAGATAATAAGCAAGCCGCAATTGTTGGCTTTATTTGTGATGAAGGTGTACGTCGTAATCAGGGACGTGTAGGGGCAGCGAGTGGACCTAATGCTCTGCGTGAAGCATTATCTAGCTTACCTTGGACATTTAATGATGAACAGCAGATTTTAGATGTTGGCAACGTTCTTTGCCTTAACCATGCGCTAGAAGAAGCACAGCGTGAACTCGGCGAAATTGTCAAAACATTGCTAAATAAAAAATTACAATGCGTCGTACTTGGCGGTGGACACGAAACACTATACGGACATTATTTGGGCGTTCGTGCAGCGTTACCTAAAGATGCGAAAATCGGAATAGTCAATATCGACGCTCATTTCGATTTACGATCATTTGATGAGCAACCATCTTCTGGCACAATGTTCCGTCAGATTTTAGAGCAGGATCCACATGCAGATTACTTTGTTCTTGGCATACAACGCTTTGGTAATACGAAAGAGCTATTCGATAAAGCCAATGAATTGCATGTGAAGTATGTGTTAGAAGATAATATGACGCCAGAAAATGAAGCGCATATCATGCATGATCTTCAGCAATTTATGGATAATCATGATTATATTCTTTTAACACTATGTATGGATGTACTAGACGCTGCATGTGCGCCGGGTGTTAGTGCCCCATCACCGTTTGGACTAGATCCAAAGACTGTACGCACGATACTTCAAAAAGTAACTTCGCACCCAAATACACATTCTTTTGATATTTGTGAGGTAAATCCATCACTGGATGAGAACGGACGGACAGTTAAATTAGGTGCTTATTTTGTTTATGAAGTACTAAATCACTTACTTAGGAGACAAGGTACATGATCGAAATTAATCAAATTACAACAGTATTTCTAGCAGTTGCGCTATTCGCATTGGGCGGCTGGCTCATCAATAAAATCGGTTTTTTAAAGCGTTTTTGTATACCAGCACCTGTTGTTGGTGGCTTACTTTTCGCCGCATTGGCGACTATTCTAAAGACAACTGGCGTAGTAGAATTTTCGCTTGATACGTCATTACAAAGCTTGTTTATGATTACTTTCTTCACAACAATTGGTTTAGGGGCAAGCTTTAAACTTGTAAAGCTTGGTGGAAAATTATTAATTATTTATTGGCTGGCTTGCGGTTTCCTAGCATTAATGCAAAATGTTATCGGTGTATCCCTTGCATCGCTAATGGGTATTCAACCGTTAATCGGTATGATGGCTGGTGCTGTTTCTATGGAAGGTGGTCATGGTGCAGCAGCAGCATTTGGACAAACTTTAGAAGACTTAGGTATTTCATCAGCCATGACAATCGGTGCAGCAGCGGCTACATGTGGTTTAGTTGCTGGTGGTTTAATCGGTGGTCCTATTGTAAAGTACTTAGTTGGTAAATATAATTTAACGCCAGATGTACAAGAAACTGAAGAAATTGATTTTGAAAATAAAAATGAACAAATTACATCCGATTCATTCTTTACACAAGTATTATTAATTACGTTCTGTATGGCAGTAGGTACATATGTTGGAACATTATTCTCAGAAGCTACTGGCTTCGTACTACCTGGCTATGTTGGTTCAATGTTTGTAGCTGTATTAGTACGTAATATTATGGATAAAGTAAAACCTGAAGCGGTTAATATGAAAAGCATTTCTTTAATAGGTGATGTGACATTAGGTATCTTCCTTTCAATGGCACTCATGAGTATTAAATTATGGGAAATTGCTGATTTAGCACTTCCACTATTCATCATTGTTTTCGCACAAGTATTCTTCATTGTCGTATTTAGTATTTTTGTATTGTTTAAAATCCTTGGAAAAAATTACGATGCTGCGGTTATGGTTGCCGGTTTTGCCGGACACGGTTTAGGGGCAACTCCAAATGCGATGGCCAATATGTCAGCAGTTGTGCAACGTTTCGGACCATCTAAAAAAGCTTTTCTTGTAGTACCAATTGTAGGAGCGTTTTTAATCGACGTATTTGGTATTCCAATTATTATTACGACTATTAATCTATTCAAATAATAAATAAGGCCATGCAATTGTCTTTATTAGACAGTTGCACGGCCTTATTTTATTGGCTTATAGATTATTGTAATATTTCACTAACAGTTACAAATTCGTAGCCTTGCTTTTGCAAGTACAGAATTACGTTTTCTAAACCATTTGCTGTCGTTTGATGAATATCATGCATTAAAATAATGCTGCCATCTTTCACTGACGCTTTCACATACGCTAAAATTTTATCAGCATTGCGATGCTTCCAATCTAGCGTATCGATTGACCATAGAATAGAAGGCATCGTAATGACAGAACGAACTTTATCATTCGTTGCACCATATGGTGGGCGGAAAACTGTTGGATATTGACCGATTGCTGCATAAATAGCATTGCTAGTTCGATCAACCTCTTGTTTAACATTTGCTGTCGATAAGGCTGTTAACTTTGCATGGTCCCATGTATGATTGCCTATTTCATGGCCAGCCTCATAAATTTGCTTGACGATCGCTGAATTTCGAGAGACATTGTTCCCAACCATAAAAAATGTAGCCTTTGCATCATATTTCTTTAAAGTCGCTAAAACTTGTGGGGTAACTTTTGCATCTGGCCCATCATCAAATGTTAAAGCCACACGCTTCTTTTGCCCTTTCGCTACTGGTACACCTTTATTGTATACTTTGTTATCAAGTATTTGGATATTGGCCAGCTCTGAAGCTTTAACATAGCCTTTTTGTTCACCTGCTTCTACATAGGACCAGCCTGCTAGCGTTGTATATTGCTGAACCTCTGTTTTATTGGCAAGCGTACCAAGAACCTCGCCACTTGGGCTAGCAGTTATACGAAGCACAGCGCCATTAGCAGCATTTACTCGTTTTTTTGTCGCAACAGGTTTCTTTAAAGAATTCGTTGCAACATAACCTGTTTGATGTCCATATTGAACAAATGACCAACCACCAGGCGCTGATCCATAAACAAAAATAAGAGTGTTTTCATTCAGCTGCCCTGTTTTTTGTGCACTTGGACTAGGATATGTAAATAAAGTTGTTCCATCTTTTTTCGTTACTACATATTTTTCGGATGTTAGGCTCACTAATGCTGCCGTTTCGACATATCCCTCTAGCTGTTGCACTTTAATTCGAGTCCATTCATCACTTACTGGTGTAGCTGTTACATAACTACCCTTCGCTATTTGACCGATTACCGCACTTTCTACGGAAGGTTCTACATAAACTGTTGTGTTATTAGCTACTGATTGAATAACGGGTGTACCCTCAGCATTTGCAGAAGTATTACCTACAAATACAAAACTGATTAAAAATGTCAAAATAATAGCATAAGGTAAAAGTTTTTTCATTGTTCTACACCGACCTTTTCATCACAGGATGTCTTTTCTCATATGTTTTTTTCTATAAAAGTATAGGATTCGACTCTAATTATAGAATAATAGATTCTACCAGGAAATAGTAGGAATCAACTAGTTTTTGTGAATAAAAATTTCATTATTAACGTTTTATGGTTGCTAGGATTAACGGCATATTATTGAATTGTTTACAGGTGCTTTTTAAAAAAATCTTTCACCTTTTCTTCATCCAAAATTCCCTGTATAGCGTGGGCAATAGCTGATGAAATCCAATTATTTAATGAGCATTTAGCACCTCCCCTCTTAAATCAAAATGATCGATTGTATTCCCAAGCATGAATACCGTGTTAGCTTTTTGCCGACCTTCATTTATCAAAGGCTCCCAAGACGCCTTTTTAGAGTACATTTGCAGTGCACCTTATTCATAAGACGGTTGAAACGATTAAAAAGTTATTATTTTTTTCATATTTTTTCCTCCTATAGCGCATCGTACGCTGTAAGAGCATCCTCAATATGGAATGGTGGTGTCCAAACTTGCCCATTCGCATTAGTCGTCACAAAAATATATCGTTTACCATCTTTTTCGATAATAGAGGCTAAGCAAAGACCAGCTTCAGGTGTGTAGCCCGTTTTTCCTCCCAATATTGTACCTTCCCCACCTGGTATTTTCGTTAGAAGCGAACTTGTGATCGTTAATTCATTTGGTACATGAGTAATATAGCTTTTTGAAGTCATAATTTGATAAAAGGTAGGATTTTCAATAGCGTAACGAAATAACTTACTAATATCACGTACACTGGAAACATGCGCGGGATCATGTAATCCACTGGCATTCACAAAATGGGTATCGTTCATCCCTAATTCATGTGCTTTATTATTCATTAATGTTACAAATGCTTCTTCACTATCTGCAATCGCATCGGCAAGTGTTCCTGTAGCATCCGCCCCAGAAGCAAGCAGTGTGCCATATAATAAGTCCTCTATCGTTACAAAATCTCCTGCCTTAAAGCCAGCCATGGAAGCATTTTGAGCAGTAAATTTAGAAATCGTTTGTGGTTTAACGATTGTTTTCTTCTGCAGATCAGTAGTCATTTCAATGGCAACAATCGCTGTCATAATTTTCGTTAATGATGCAGGATAAATAATGTCATCTGCATTTTTTTCGTATAATACTTCTCCTTTTTCATTCAGCAACAAAGCATTTTTACTATGTAACGAAGGTAGCTCTATTTGCGTTTGTTCCGGTGTTCTATTTGTATAATAAAAAAAGAATGCAGCCGCACATATAAAACAAAATAAGACAAATTTTTTCATAAAAAACGCCTCCCATTCATTATAATAGGAGGCATTTATGAATATTCCTGCAGGCAATTTATGAAGAAATTCTTAAGGTTGATTTTTATTAATAAGGCTGTATTAAATTTTAATGTTGACTTTTATATTAAAAATTTAGGTTTATCTAATTGGTTCCATGAATTTTATATTAATAATGCCATTTTGAATATTGGCTTAGATTTTTATTAAGATAAATCTTCTAAACCCCAATCATTATAAGTGTATTTTTCGTCATTAGATATAGGTTTATAATCCTTACAAAAATCAAGAAGTTTCCGACTTCTTGTATGAAAAGATATATCATGTTTAGAGAAGATTTTAACGACTTCATCCCGATTTTGAGGGGTTATTTCTTTTAAGCAATACACCTCATTTTCTAAATCTCCGAATGGATTGAAATTACCGTGTCGGCAAGATTGACAACAAGCAATAGCTATGTTGTTTGAAAGTTCTTTCTGTAAAAACTTTATTGCATATTCAATAGAGTCGGATAACTTAGATTGGATGAGGTGATTATTCATTGAAACTTCGAAATGAATGTTTTGAAATTCGTCTTTATCTGTTTGTTCGTAAAGGATTTTTGTTGGTATGACGGAGATTTCTCCATCAATTATATAATTTACGTTTAAAGTATCTACTTTCAATGAAATACCTCCTATTCAACTGTACTTTTAAACAGATATAGATAGCGTTGCAACCTTTGTATTTACCGAACCTAACAACGTGTTTAGATGCACTATGAGGACATTCATCCTATTTTAAAACGAGCTTCCCTTATTTCATTTATTAAGCGATTACCAACAGGAGGACGAAGGTTCAAGATAGCGTTTTACCCATTGATAGACTTGTTCTTTTCTTATTTGCGGTAATTTGTCTATATGTCTTATTAAATTGCTAAACGTTTTACTCAGCTTCAAACGCTCCAAACGTTCGTTCATTTAGAGATTATAGCAAGAAGCTGAATGGGTTTAAAATATCAACATTCTACTTTACAGAGCCATTAATAAAAATCATCGAAATCCGAACAAATTCTCGTTATGGTTTTATTCTCTAATTTGAAAAATACATCCTGGGATACTTCTAGCTTCAGTGCATCTTCCTTTTTTAAATCCGCATATACTCCTCGTAAAATACGACCTGTTAGACCATGTGAGATAACAATCACTTTCGGTATATGTTGAATGTCTTCTAGCCAAGCACTTAGTCTGTTCACTACCGAGTCATAAGCCTCTCCATTAGGCGCATTAAAATACCAGTTGTACACGTCTGTGTTATGAAAAAGGTTTGGCCAAGAACTTTCAATTTCTTTCGTTGTTAACCCAGCCCACTGTCCCACTGCAACCTCGGTTAAACGATCGTCTTTTTTAACATTCTTCAAATCATATCCAATTGTTTCACAAATTATTTCCGTGCTTTGCATGGCTCTTCCTAATGGACTCGAAAAAATTTTCCATTCATTAGAATTTCCAATTAAACTTTTCAACATTTGTGCATTTTGCTGTACTTGATGTACACCCATTTCTGTTAAGGGTGAATCGAGCTCTCCTTGGTATCGTCCTTGTGTATTAAATTCTGTTTCACCATGACGAAGTAAGTATAACGTTTGATTCAATTTTGCTTCCCTCCCTAGTTATTCCTACTATTAAAATAACAGAATAATATAGACAAATCCCAAAAACAAACATAATGGACTGTAAAGCCAAGTATCGTACCTAGCAAACTGAGAGTGTTTTATTTTTTTAAAAAATCCAACATACTTAAAATCACCGACTGCCCGAATAATGAAAATGAAAGCACAGACAATACTTCCGATTTTAGATAAACCATTTGCTTGTAATCCTTGCAAATAACCTCCTTGAACAACAATAATGACACTAGCCAGTAGAATAAGAATGGCAACTAACAATGTCCCCCATATTCTCGGAGTAAAGGCCGGTTTCTGCTCTCCCTCTTTTACAGGAATAGCAACAGCAGAACCCCAACTACCTCCAAAAGCCCAATAGATATGCAACAAACTGATCAACCACAGAAGCCCTACAGCTACAAATATTAAAAGAAATTTCATTAATTCGCCCCCCATGTCGTAACTCCAGCCAAAACATACTATACCGTATGTTAAAGTAAAAATTTTGTCCCTTCAGGTTTTATAACCATATTAGGGACGTTTATTATCAAGTCAGGTTATGGATTAGAAAAATATAGATTTATTTATTGACCGATAAAAGGATTTTTTGTTGATATTATGCTAATGTATGCCCATTTTTAACTGATTGTAGCGGAAATCAGCGTCTTCGAATTAATTCCAATGGATCAAAATGGTTAATCAACACACCTGTTATCGTGTATTAAAAGCTCAAGCATTCTATCAATATCAAAATTAGGATTTGCTTCGAACCTTGTCATCCATCCTACATACGTTAAATAGGAAAGTCTCGCTCGATCTATTGATTCAGTCTCGTCTATGCCGATTTTTTGATACAATTTTGCAACACAAGATATTCTCTGTTCTTCAATATCCACTAAACGGGCTGCCACAACCGGGTCATATTTAGCCCAAGTATAGATGCCAATCTCCATTTTTTTATCTCGATTAAAACTAATCTGTAATAGCTGTTCTAATGAGGCATCCTGTTGCTCCATACTTTGAACAATTAGCTTTGTTGCATGTATTTCCCAATAGTCGAGCATAGAATCTAACAGCTCTTGATGGTCACGAAAATAGTGATAAAAGCTCCCTTTGCTTATTTTTAGCAATCGAGCAAGTGCTTCGATGCGAACTTTATGTATTCCTTCATCAGCTAATTGTTGTAATCCTGCTTTTATCCAATCTTCTCTCGTTAATTGCATGTCATCTCTCCAGTAAAATACGGTAGCGTATGTTTTAAGTTGGATTAGGCTCATCACCGTAACGTGTGGTTGATTTCCGTTCCGGCTGAGCGCTTTGCCGCTGACGCTTCGCTTTCGCGCAGAGCAGAGCTTCCTGGGGGCGTCCGATGAGCCGCTTCACTCGCGTTGCTCGCTCCAGGGTCTCATCTGTGACGCTGATCCCCAAGGAGTCGCCCAGCATCCACTCCAATCAACTTATATATAGGGCATATATTATTAAAAATGTCATCCCAACTTTTGGTGATGATCCTTAGATTATAATTATTTTCATTTTTTGTCAATTATTCATTCTGATTATTTTTATGAACTTTAATGTTGTTGTTAATCGTAACATTGATCGTAATCACCCTTGGTAAAATACAAGCACATACTAAAATTATCGACACAAGTTTTTTCATTATTATTCCTCTTTCCTATTTATTCTCAGGAAAAGCCAAGGTTTTTAAGTTACCTTGGCCTTTGTTCATACCATCTAAAATGTATTATCAAATAGACTTTCTGCAATGCCTAATAAAATATCTTTCTCTGTAAACTCCATTAATTCTTCTCTCGTAATGTCCTTCTGTTGAATTAGACGGTTAGATTGAATGGTCACGAGCTTTTCAAATAAGTTTCGGATATAACGACCGTTTGAAAAGTTTGGAATTGATTCGACTGGAATTTGATGCAATTGCTCCTTCATATGGTGTGCAAATACGTCACCGTACTGGTAATCATTATTTTTACATAGCATGGCAAAAATATCATAAAGCTCATCCGTGCTAAAATTATCAAACTGTACAAAATGATTGAAGCGGGATTTAAAACCTGGATTTGCTAGCAGAAATTCATCCATAAGCTCTGTATAACCAGCAACAATGATAACTAAATCATCCCGTAAATCTTCCATCGCCTTTAAAAGGCTATCAATCGCTTCTTTTCCAAATGCGTCTTGTTTGTCATTGATGAGTGAATATGCTTCATCAATAAAAAGCACACCGCCTTTTGCTTTATTCACGGCTTCCTGGACCTTTAATGCCGTCTGGCCAACATATCCTGCTACTAAGCCTGCTCGATCTGTTTCCACAAAATGCCCACTTGAAAGTACACCAAGATGTTTATATATTTGGCCTATGATACGCGCCACTGTTGTTTTTCCAGTACCTGGATTTCCAGAAAACACTAAATGATATGTTATTGGGAAACTTGTTAAACCATGGTCGACACGCAAACTTTGAATTTTAATGAAATTAATAAGATTATGTAATTCCTTTTTGGCATTTGGGAGTCCTACAAGACCATCAAGCTGCTTCTGTAATTTTTCAATCTCTCGCTCTATTTCTGGTGTTATTCGTAAACGTTCACCGTTAATAAATTCACCGCTATAAATAATTTTCCCTTCTTCATTAAAATAATCTCCTCGACCGTGCATTTCTCCATTTACAAGTTCTCCGATATAGGAAGCCTGTCCATTAGCATAATAAAGAGTACCATGCCCTGTCATAGCATCCTCTTTAAATTGCCCCTCCGATTCAAGCGCACCTTGTCTGGAATAGTTCTTACCTTTTCCATGCTTCATATCCTCAAAAAAATAGCCCTCATACTGAAGGGATGTTACAGCATTTGCTAGCTCCTCTGCACTTGGCGATTCTGGTGCATAGTAAAGCTTTCCTGCACCTTGCATATGATTCCATATAAAATCACCTTCATATTGTAAAAAACCACTTGGATAGTATTGTTTTCCCTTGCCTTTCTTCATGCCATGGACAAAATCACCCTCATATTGTGGCTGATTTAAATGCGGATACTGTGCACGAAGCTCTTCAAATGGGGCCATAACATCTTCCTCATAATACAAAATCCCGTAACCTTCCATTAAATCATTACGAAAGTGTCCCTCGTAATATGCCTGACCATCCTTATATAAAATACCATTACCTTGTTTTTTATTTTGAATAAATTCGCCCTGATAAATCATTTGTCCTTTTAAATACATGATGCCGTTACCTTGCTTCATATGTTTGGCGAATTCTCCCTCAAATAACAGCTCACCTTCTTGGTCAAATAGCGTCCCCTTTCCATCATAAATGTCATGACCAAAGTCATTTTTCTTCACACCGCCACGATACATTAATGTACCATCTGGATACAATATCTCTTTTTCTTCATAATTATGTGTCATTTGATTGCCATCCTTTACCCATTCAGTATATGCTCAATTATAGCGTGGAAAAGAATACATATGTGTGAATTTTTAGAATTCAGTGGGTTTAACATTAAAAAAAGAAGGTAAAAATCCGCTTCGACTAACTTTAATGCGAATTTTTACCTTCTTTTTTAGAATAGTTTTTATTTTTGGTTGTTTTCGAAAAAATTGTTGCTATTCAACTAACGGCGCAGGATAGTTAAACAAAAACAATTGTATTATTATGGTAAAGTTAATTAAAAGGGAGGGCTTTCAACATGAATTTTTCTGGGGATACGGCCGATAAGGTAGAAGCGTTGTTTGTGTTAATACCTATTTTGTTTTGTTAGTAGTATTGATAAGAAATGTTAAATTGAAAAAATAGGAGTGGGAAGAATGCCTTTTATTACAGTTAAGTTGGCTAAAGGTAGAACTATTGAGCAAAAACAACAATTTGTAGAAGCTGTTACAAATGAGGCAGTTAATACATTAAATGTAAGAAAAGAATGGGTAACTGTGATATTCGATGAATATGAAAGAGAAAATTGGGCTTCAGATGGTCAGCTACATTCGATAAAATTTGGGGAAGGTTTTGGTAAGCAGGACACTAAATGAAAATTTCTTCTCCAACTATAGGGGCTTTAGTTAAATTTTGATTCAAGAAAATAAAAACCTAAAAGACAGAATTTTTCTACACTTTTGTAGATTAAATCTGCCTTTTTGTTTTAACGGCAACAATCTTTGAGAAATCATCCTTATTTTTAAATATAAAGATAATTTTGCTGCATCGATTGAATCGTATCAATAATCTCTTCTCTAAGCTCAATTGGCTCTAACACTTCAATGTTTGCTCCTTGGCTCAGCAGCCACATTTTTATACCATGTCCAAAAACTTCTGCTTCAAATAAATATTGCCCATCTTTATTAGATAATATTTTTGCTGTTGGTAAGCGATCTATTACAGCTTGCGGAGATGTTCCTTTAAAGATAAACTTCATACGCATCAGTTCGCCAGCGTGCATAAACTGAATACGTTTGCGAAATTCTCCTTCTTGAAAACGTTCGGCATATGGTATTTGAAATTTTTTATCAAGCTCAAGAAAATGTTGTATTCGGTCGACTCTATAGACAATGGGCAAATCCTTTTCGTGTTTATTATCATAAGCAATTAAATAAAAGTAGTATTCTGCGAAAATGACGGCGAGTGGTTTTAAAATCTTTTCTGTAGGAGTTGTTTCGCCTTCACGTAAATAATCAATTTTAATGATTTTCTTTTTTTGAACCGCCTCTGAAAGATCCCAAATTAAATGCAATAGAGACTTTTTATGATTTAAATCTACGTACAAATGCTTTTCGTTTAAAATAATATTGTGAATAAACTCTTGCTTATCGGCTGCAACAATTGAAATAAGCTTATCTATAATATCGCTCATTTCCGATTTCAGCAGTGCTCTTGATTCGATAAGAATTTTAACAATCGCTAAAACTTGCTCCTTCGATAAAATACTTTCCCCTTTATTTGTCAGTCTGTACACATTTTCTGTTCGCACATATTCTAAATGGCTATCCAATTTAGCTTTTTCGAGATACGCTCGAATTTCATTCAAATCCCGTTGTATGGTTTTTTCACCAACATTATGTGTAAATGCTTCTTGCTTTTTGTTAATCCCTTGACCATCCATCAGTCTGTCAAACATCGAAATGACGCGATAGCCTTTGTTTTGTTGTGAATCTACCATATATCCCACTCTCTCTTCAAAGTTACTTCTCTATTATACAAAAAGAGTTGGACACTATTAGTCCTTTTAACTACAAAATTTCTATTTTATTGGTATAATTGACACTACATACTATACTTTTGTTATAATTCACTTTATTTTTACAGTTAATTCCGCATTGGTAGATAAAAAGGACTTCAACCTTGGTGATTGAAGTCCTTGATTATTATGTCAACGAAATTAAGGTTTCACAAAATGAAGTCTGACTCTTAGGCAAAGCTAGGGGTTGATCTCCGTTGCGGCTGGGCGCTTTTATCGCTGCCGCTTCGCTTTCGCGCAGAGCAAATCTTCCTGGGAGCGTCCAGCCTCCACTCCAATCAACCACTTCATATAGAATCAATTGTGATAAAGAGAAATTTTAACATTATATATATGCGAAAGTGAGTAGCCAGAAACTGAAATTACTCTCATTTAAGCATTCACAAAATTTCATTGACCATTTGATTTTTCAACACAATTAAAAATCTTGTTGATTAAACAGCGAATTATTCTTTTACTCTTACCGCTGTTCCATATGCTAATACTTCTGATGTGCCATCCATAACGGATGAAGTAGAAAACCTTACCCCAACAATTGCACTTGCCCCTAGTCGTCTTGCTTCTTCCTCCATATCTTTCGTAGCAAGTTCTCGAGATCGAACAAGCATTTCTGCATACTCCTTCATCTCTCCTCCGACAATATTGCGAAGACCAGCCATCATATCGCGACCAATATTTCTTGATTGTACCGAATTACCTTTTACTAAACCTATAGTTTCTACAATTTCTTTTCCCGCTACAATATCTGTTGTTGATAGTAACATACAATACTCCTCCTATTTTTTATATTTTTGAACGGCTTTAACAGCTTCAGCAATGGAAGTTGTAATCACTCCAGTGCGCTTAATCAAGCCAATAACGAATAAATTGCGATAAACAAACTGATTTTCAATTCCGTCCCGTACAAGTGCCTCTATTTTCATCATATTGTCTCGGCCTTGTTGACGAACATCTGTAAATACGCCTACGATTGGTCGATTTAGCATCGCAAATGCACCAATCTCTGCTGCCACACCTGAGTCAATCTCAACGCCATCTAAAACGGCTACTAATACATCACTATTTTGTAGCATCTCTAAATCTGCTTGCGCAATTGCCAAACTATCTGCATATGCCGTTTTATCATTTATCGCATCATTCTCCTGTGGCACATATAATTCAATACCGGGTACTGCCTCTCTAATCGCCGCAGCGAGTTGCTCGTTAACTAAACGATCTCCTAAAGAAAATAATCCATTTGCTAAGTATGCCTTCATAATAAAACTCCTATTCCAATATTTTTTCAAACACTATTTTATGTCGATCTTTTTTATCTATAAAAGTTGAGATAATATCGAATCCGTGTTTAAGATTTGTGATGAGCATTGCTTTTCGTTCATTTCTACCATATGTACGAACTTTTTTAAATCCATGTGCCTGTAGATATTCATGCTGCCGCTTCATTAATTGACTGGCAATTCCTTGACCACGCTTCTTTTCATGAACACCACCTAACCAGCTATAAAAAACACCATCCGGATGTGTGTAGCCTAGTTTAAAGCCTATGATATCTTTATTTTCTACTGCTAGTAAACAAATGAGTCCTTCTTTACTTTCAAGTTTTTCTAGTGGGAGATTTGCTCCATCAAATACATGTGCATGAATTTCCTGTAATTGCTTCAACCAATCATACGGCACGCCTTCAATTGTAACGATATGAATTTTCATCACCCCTATCCATATTGTCATTAATTATAGCAGAAAAGGTTTAACGATAAGGTTATTGCAGTATGATTAGTTTTCTGGAAAAAGTTTTAATCAAAGTTGAAGAAAACTTCTAGCTACCTCTATACTTACCTTCTTCCTCTTATTCTAAAGAGATTTTCATTTTTCCCTAAGACAAAGTTTTTCCATCATCAGTTATTTTATAATCTGCTTTGTTAAAAAGTGTGATTGTTTCTATATCATGTTCAGAAACACTTTCAGTTATTGAATTGGTGGCTTTATAAAGTAAGGGATATGACTCTTTGTAAACCGTAACGGCTAATACTACTGTGTCGTGATATTCAGGATATAAATACTGATGAATAGCATAATTTCCTTTTAATGATGGGTCTGGTCTGAAATAGGAATTAAGCTTTTCGAACCCAACATCATGAATAACCAAATTGATATAGAAAACATTGTCACTAAAAAAATGCTAAACGAAAGTATCCTATTCTTAAACGTGGCAGCAAAAAAGCATATGAAGCCCATTATTATATCTGTAGACCATGCTAGATCCCATAAGTTCGATTCCAAAGTTCTTGAAAAGATGACAAAATCAAATACTTTAGTTAGAACAAACATTGTGATTCTCAACATTAGATAAAGAAGTGAAAGAGTTAGTAAATACAGACAAATTATTTCTTTCAAGGTAGATACTATGATTTTCAACCTCACTTACCTCCATGTTAATCAATATTGAGCTTAATCATTTTCAAGCCTAATCGTCAAGCTGGTGCACGGCCGCACGTACAAAGTTAATATCTTTAGATTTACTAACCCCTGCTCAATCCATATGTATCCCCCTATAATTAATCCTATCTCATTCCATTCAGCAACTTTTCACGTTTCTATTAATAAAAAAAATCTCCCACTTTTATACGAACCCAAAATCACATCATTTGGATATGCTGTTCGTTTTTAGCGGGAGACTATTTTCTATCATCCGATTGTTTCTACAATGTTTCCTTGCTGATCTTTAATATATGTTTTTTTAATTAGGATTGAAAGCCCCGGTATAGAGGATAATTCAAATTCTTTTTCTTGCGGCATTAAGCATTGATTGAGTTCCATAACAGCCGTTTCATTTAAAGTTATGGTCACATCCGTTTCCTCCATGCTGTAACCACATTTTTCTCCTGGCTCAAATACAACTCGAATTTCTCGACCAACTAGAGTCAAGCTTCTCCCTTTTAATATCCGTCCGCGTAATAGTTTGCCGATTATTCCCGCTTGCTTTGCTCCTAGCGTTAACTTATTTGGCTGCTTGCTGAACAATCCCTTTTTCCCCTGCTCCCAAGCTAGTTGGTCCACAAATAAATAGCCGGTATTAGAGCCTTCTTCCACCATTCCTTTTTCTACCGCTTCGGCAATAGATGAAATCTGTAAAAGAGATGCACGAGATAAATCAGTCACATAGTTCGGGATATACTCTAAACCTGCATTTAGCACTCCAATTGTATTCCAAGTTTGCATGGCCTCGAGCTCATCGCCTGTAATACCTACCATTTGAATAAACTCCAGTTGTCCATTTGGTGTCTCAATAGCAGACAACTCGGAATCTAACGTAAATGCAAGCGCCGTTAAAAGCGTGTCAGCACCTTGGCAGATTGGACCGTTTGCATCCAAATAATCACCTGATCTAAAAACATTGCCACTGTCAAAAACATATCTTCCCATGTTTTGTAGCAAATTTAACGCCCACGCTGGTGGCTCTTCCTCATCTTCATTTCGGGCAAGGCGAAATGTTAACTCAAACCCATATCCGCTGTAGTCAGCGTCTTCCGATTCTTTTTCATATAACTCAGAAAATCCATAAGTTACAAAATGCCAGTGTGGAACTGGTGTCTCACTCTTATAAGCACTGATTCCTTCAAGCGGATCTTCGCCTCCTAATAAATATGGAATAACGGTTCCATAATGCTTCGGCTCCTGATCACCGTAAACTTTTAATAGTTCCTGATCAATCGCATCCCAGCCAGATGCATTTACTTCTTCGCTCATAATAACGCCTCCTATGTATTTTTCGATTTTCGAGCATTTACCTTAATTTACGGACTCGTTTCTTTGGTCTTTCGCTCTTCAAGGCTACCAACATGCCGTTTTCATCTAATGCCCGATTATTCGTTATATATGTTTTTAATTTAATTATGATTTCTACTATAAAGTATATAATATACTCAAAAGAGAATAATACCCAACTTGACTACCTTTAATTTTATAACAGAATAGATTTATTTTCATGAATCGGTGATGGACATCGAGTAAATTATCAGGACTTAAGCATCACGTCCAACAACATTATTTAGTGACACAGATCTACATCGACCTAAAATATGGAGCCTCGGTGGATATCTAAATGCGCCAAGGCGTTATAATAGCGAGGGTAAAAAATATCTGAATAATTCGAGGTTTCTCCTTAACCGTATAACATTGCTGGTGAACGTACACTTTGTAAATAGTCTGCAAGCTTTCCAGCAAATACTTTTTCTAAATAAGGCAATTTTGTGATGCAATGAGGTGTCATTAATGCTGGGTTTTGACAAACTTTCAGCCCACCAACCTTTAAAAGTGTCGCCACAAATTGTGAGCAAAAATAAGCACGCTCTCTTCGAACCTCCTTTTGCATCATAACACCAAAGAGCCCAATAAAATTATATTTATAGCGATCGCGATTCCAATACATATAACGTACGATTTTCATCATCTCTAAGTATTGATAGTGAGATATTTTACAACGATAAATTACACAATCAGCGGTTTCAAATAGCCCTCTGTCTGCATCTTCTTGCAAAAAACCCCCACTTAAAGGATTGTTTAGTTGTCTACGTCCAAAGCTATACATTTCAAAAAGCTCCTCATCAAAAGCAATGGACGCATGATTCATCTCTTTTCCAGTATACATGCCTATAGCTTTTGATAATAATGTACCTGTTTTTGTTAATACTATGTAAATGGTGTATGCCATTTCCTCACCTACTTCAATATTCTCTCCTACTACCAATACGTATTAAATATTCAAATGGTTTCATTAATTTCCTTTATTTATAAGTATATAAAATAATATTGAATTTTTTCTTAGCAGAAACTTAAGATTTTCTTAATTTTTCAGGAACCACATCCGCTTCATGTCACCACCTTCAGAGGTAGGAGCCTTCTGTTAACTGCCGTTGCGCTTTCGTTACAAAAAACATTTGCTGAATGAGGATAAATCAATTGATTGTAGAATCTATTTTTCTGCTACCTTCATTTATATGATTTTATTTGTATTCTTATGTAGAGGAAATTGCAGTATAGTCTTTTAATTTCGTCCTTCCTTAGTGTTTATAGGAGCTTCAAGGATAAATAATATTTTTTTATTTAACACTTACATTACATAATTAGCGTTCGGATTTTTGTGATTTGTATATTTATTTCACACTGTACATAAGGAAGCGAAAGGAGAATAATGATGGAATTTCGTTTAGAATTATTTGTTAAAGATTTACATAAATAGAACTAATGTTCCTATTTTAACAAGAGAAATTTCATTTTTTTCTTAACTTTGACCTACTAAAAGAGAACAAGTTTTTATGATTTCTTTGATAGTTTGCCTTGTGTTTAAATGCTCATCAAAGATAGCTGTTGTTATTTTTAGTTTGCCCTATTATGTGATATAATCCCTTTACTGACTAACCTAAGTAAGTCAAAATTGAGCTGTAGCGATGCCGTACGCTACAGCTTGTTTTGTAATGAAAAAGGGCTCACTCAAATCATTCTCCTCTTAGCGGATTTTTACTTTCCAAATACTCCTTGGCTAGTTCTTGGTTTTTGTATATGGCCATACCCGTTTTCAATTTGTTAAAGCCGATCTTTTCGTAAAAAGGTTCATTTCCTGTTGTTGCAATTAATTGAATACAAGAAACAGCTTCTAATTGGTAAATGATGTCCTCCAAAAGGGTTCTAGCAATCCCTCTTCCTTGATAATCTTTATGTACTACAACATCATATATAGCTGCATTGAATACACCATCTGAAAGAGCTCTCGCAAAACCTATAATTCGCTTATCTTTTACTGCGAAAACTTGGTGTGTACTTGCATTGAAAACTTTTTTTATGATCCGTTCGTCATGTTTCATCCATCCTACCGATTGATAAACTTCTTTTAACATTGTTAGCTCGTTTTCCTCTACCTTATATTTAAGTAAAACCATTTTTCATTCCCCCAATTTGTTTGTCATTTCTTTAAATATATACGTGTTGGTTAAGAAAGTTCACTATCAAATTGAAGTTGAATACATATCATTTTTAAACTAAGTCTATTGACGAACGTTTGTTCCTATATTAAAATTATAAAAAAGGAGGAAATTTCATGCAAAAAACGAACACCATTGAATTAGTACATTTCTCTGAAGAGTATGTGGATAGATTGAATGATTTTGAGCTTCCGGAAGAACAAAGTCAGTTTACTGCCCTTCCAAAAGAGATTTCCATAGAAATGGTTGGACAATATCCGATTGTTATTCTGAGTGACCATGTACCCGTAGGATTTTTTGTTCTGCACGCAACAGAACGAGTAAAAGAGTACTCTAATAATCCAAAAGCTATGCTACTTACTGCATTATCTATTGACCATAAACAACAAGGAAATGGGTACGCCAAAAAAGGGATGCTGGCACTGTCTGAATTTATGAAAAGAAAATTTAAAGATTGTAATGAAGTTGTTTTAGTCGTTAATCATAAAAATACTCCAGCTCAAAATTTGTATTTAAAAGTTGGCTTTGTCGATAACGGGGAAAGAAGAATGGGACGTATTGGCGAGCAAATTGTTATGAACCTAACCATCTAATAGATTTTAAAAATCACTCGTCATGACATGGGTGATTTTTTCTGTTGGTCCCTTACTTGTGGGCATCAGGATACAAGGAATTTGAACCTACACATATGATCGCCATTACTGATAGACTGTTTTGACAATCCACTATTTAAAGAAGAAAATGTCAATGAAATGTGTAAGGATTATATACTATTTTGGATGTTCTAATTGAATTATTCCACTCCATATCAAATATTTGAGTTCCTCCACTTAGTTTACATAATATATTTATTTAATCACCCCTCTATTTGGCAAGTTCTCGTGAAAAGTGCTAGAAATCAACGTCTAAAGATGATTTCTAGTGCTTTTTAAAGTTCTGACTAGTTTTGTCCCTTAAATAAAAAACCTATAACATTTTTAAGTTCAAAATAGGAGTAAGCAACATGACAAACGAAAACTTAATTATCGAATTGCTACAAGAAATGAAGCAAGAACAACAAAAGATGAACCAACGCCTAGATAAAATTGAACAGCGTCTTGATAGAGTAGATCAGAATATCAATTTCTTAGCCGCAGAAATTGGGAAGCTAAAGATGGTTAATCACAGACAAGCAATGCATGAAAAAGCCGAACCTGCATAGCAAAAACTTGAAGTAAATGGACCTATGCCAGATAAGATCTTAAAGAACTCAGTACAGGAGATTGGCAGCTTGGAACATTTAGAAGAACTATGGAATAATGTCCTGATTCGAGTTGAACAAATAATTTCTAAAGCAAGCTTCGAAACGTGGCTTAAGTCTACAAAATTACTGTCCTACAATGATAGTGACTCAACTGTGACGATTACTTCGCCAAATTCGTTTGCTCGAGACTGGCTTGAGAATCATTATGTGCATTTGATTAAAGGTATATTTACGGAGCTTACAGGTGAAGACCTACTTATTAACTTTGTTGTTCAAAAAGACCAGGACTCCTACGATTTCAATTTACCGACGAAACAAGCTAGCCAAGCAAAAAGGTAAGAGTTGAAAGTGAAGCTACTATCTATAGAAGATTTTAACTCATATGAAAAGATGCTAAGGAGATTGTTTTAATATTTGAGTGGCCAATCACAGAGAATAAGAATCCTAAAACGTGAGGAGCTAATAAGCTCCTTTCTCCTACTCAAATGGACAAAAGATGGAAGACGTTGTGTACGTTATCCTGAAATCATTACATAATTAATAATGGTGAGAGATATAAAATGGAGGTAAAACCAAAGGAAAAATTTTGGTTTATAAAGATAGAGCGAGTGGTATTGTTATGACGGATGGTGGTTTTAACTTTTTATTATAAGAATTTAGCTACCACCAAAGCCGCAATACAATAAATATCTATTGGAATCAATAAGAGGCATCCTATCATCCAGTTTAATTTTATATATACGTTAGGTGGTATTAGTTTCAATGCTATTTTTGTATTTCCAAGGAGTTCATTATTTTTTCGTACCTCTTCAGAAATATTTTCAAACTTCAGTTCTGCTTGAGTTAAATTAGGATTATGTAAATCAGCCTCTAAAAACGCGTATTGAGGATTTAAAATCGACAAATTTCACACTCCTTCGCATCATCCTAATTCCTTAATAAATCAATTAAAAGCTAAATTGCATGTGGCATTTTGTCTATTATATTCTCAAGATAGTAACAACATGTGTGTATGCACTATTAAGTTACAAAATTTCACAATGAGTACAATCAACATGTCGATTATTGACGTAAAATTTTAAAGGTTTTTTTTGTTTTAATAATTAAAATCAAAATGCCTTTTAAGCTTCCAACAAAAAATTAATATCACCTTTTTAGAAGAAAGCCCAGAATAGTTACTTCAATGATCCTCAAAATATCCTGCCCCGTTAGTAAAAGAAGCGCGTGTAGTTATAAAAGGTGAATACCCATCATTTGGGCATGCGTTAAAGATGCAATGGAAGAGGATATCATTCCCCACGACTTCACTAGAAATACGGCGTTAAATTTCACAGTAGCTGTTAAAAAAGCGAATGAAAAACACTGTTTAGTTCTTTATCCAAATATTTTTCCATTAGACTACCTTTTTGTTGCTTTAAAATAAAGTTTGATCAAAAATTCTTCACAAGCCAGCATTTTACGATAAATAAAAAGAATCCATTTTGAAAAAAGATTGATCAAAATGGATTCTTATCCCTCAAATTTAAGATTGGTTTTTATAAAAAAAGATCGATTATTTTCTACCAATAGGCTTTGGATCTACATGTTTTTCTGGTTGCTCTGGCCCTTCAGGTGTTGGCTCTATTGCTACTGGTAAGGATTTCCGTCTTTTAGAACAAAAGCAGTTTTACTTTCCACACCTGTAGCAGATATAGACTTTATACCATATGTGTATACTTTACTATTATTTGCAATAGTGTCTACATAAATAGTATTACCTTGTGTGTTATAAACCACGTCTACTATATTTTTAACGTCTTCATATGATCCTTCTTTTGTTCCATCAAATCGGTATATTACATATTTCCTTGGTTGAGTACTATTTTCATCTGTAATAGTAAGCTTCATGCCGAAAGACTCTTTACTCAATTTAACATCAGTTGGACATAAAGGTATTGCAGAGCCTTTCCAATAAATTGTAGGTGTTAAAGCTTTATAATTGTATAGTTGCTGATTTAGATAAGAAGCATATCCAAGAGCGTTATTGTTAATACTTCTTAGAGAAAAATGCATCTGTCCTTGAGCATTTTTATTTGCTCTGTTGGCGATTATTTGGCTGATAAGTTCCGTCTTATTATTCCATGCAGTATCAGAATCATTTCCAACTTTATGATTGGCCATGCCAATATATAAATTAACAGGATGGACTTTTGCGTACGTTTGAACTTCTCTTCCCCACCAATCTAATAAAACAGAGTAATTTGCTGCTTTATAATTTCTGGACCAATAGATTTGAGGAGCAATATAATCGATACTTCCATCTTTAATCCACTGTCTTGTATCAGCATAAAGATCATCGTAGTTACTCATTCCATTCGTGTTACTACCAGTAGAATCTTGCCCTTTGTTTCGCCAAATTCCAAACGGAGATATTCCATATTGAACATGAGGTTTAATTGCCTTAATGCTTGCATAAACCTTTTTTACTAATTGATTAACATTATTTCTGCGCCAGTCTTCAATGTTCTTGAATGAGCCACCATACTTTTTAAAAGTTTGTTGATCTTGAAAAGTCTCTCCTTTTATTTTATAAGGATAGAAGTAATCATCCATATGTACAGCGTCGATATCATAGTTGCTTACTAATTCTTCTATGGTTGATAATAAGTAATTTTGAACTTCCGGCAAACCAGGATCTAAATAGTATTGTTTACCGTATTTCACTACCCAATTAGAATGTTTACGGGCTACATTATCGGCAGCAAGATTAGACAAAGATTGCGAAGGCATAGTGACCCTATATGGGTTTACCCAAGCATGAAGTTCTAATCCTCGCTTATGTGCTTCGTCCAGCATTATTTGCAATGGATCAAAACCCGGATTGGTCCCTTGTGTCTTGCCTGTTATATACGATGACCATGGAGCAAGCTTAGACGGGTACAGTGCATCATTTAATGGCTTAACTTGAAAAATAACTGTATTAAAGTTATCAGCTTTTAATTTGTCTAAGGTACTTTGAACCCATTGAGTATATTGGGTTTTACTCATACCTGCCTTCATATCAATATTAGATACTGTTGCAATCCAGGCTGCACGCATTTCATTTTGAGGTAGTGAATTAGCTGTAGCCTTTTGATTTGTAAAAACAGGGATAAGTAAAAGTAAAACAAAAAAAGTTACTAAGCACTTTCCAAAAAAATTTTTAAACATAAATAATGAATCTCTCCTTTTAATTCTCAGCTATTAAAACCTAGCTGTTACTATAACCTAAGTAAATACCATATCAGCGCCTATTCTATAAAAGTAGGAACTGATTTAATCCTTCCAAAAAGTGTCTTACAGTAATTAGGTCTGTAGCATTTTGTCGGCAGGACCCTCTATTGGTAATTTCAATTGTTTGCGAAGCTCGTTGGAAAATTTTATTTCTTCGCTCATTATATAATACCACAAATCCCCAATTATTCTCCCTTCACCGGTAATTTCCATTTATTTAAATTCTTGACGCCAATTTTATGAGAGCGTTGAATAGCAATCATTTGGTCAATTGTTAAGTTCGTTTGATAAAGTGGACCATACGGTGGAAGGATTGGAAGAAATTCTTCACAAGATAAACATCAGTTTTAATATAAATGTCCAATAAAAAAATCATCTCAAAGGATAACTAAAGAGATGATTTTTATCAAACTTTATTACAAATTATCAATCTTTATTATAAACGATCAATCTTTTTTACAAAGCTACACTTTAGCAAAATCTATACACCTTCTTAATGTTGGATCGTTTATGTTTTCATCAGTTGTACTTGGATTTAAGCAAATAAAAACTACCTTTTCTTTATCTGGTTCCCAAACTCTTGTAAGAGAATACCTATATGTCCTCATTTTTAGGAATATAGTTATGATTACCACTAATTTTATTTGTTAACCATGTACTGGCTTGTTTAGCTATCATTCTTTCAAAATCATTAATTGTGGAACTATTAACTTCAGAAAATATGTTAAGGATGTCTTGCCAGGTTAAAATACCAATTCCTCTCAGTTTGGATAGTTCAGAATTACGATGTTTAAGGTCTTTCATTAATCTATTAATGGAGTTATTATATTCATTTATAATTGAGAGTCCATTAGGAGAATATTTTTCATTTAATATTAGTAATGAAAAATAAAAGTCTTTCCCCTTTACATATTCTAAACCAACATCAATATTACGAATTACTTGATTTCGTTCTGAATCATGAGTAGTTTTCATACTAATATCACTTTTGTATTTTGCTTCTATAAACCAAACAAATTCGTCAGATTCTATAATAATATCAATTTCCGATTGACCTTCTGGTACAGGGAGACTTTTAGGGGGATTTAATTTTTCCCATAAACGGATATCTATAAACTCAAGTTTATACCTGATTTCTTTTCGAAAAGATTTTTTAAATAACTGTGCTAGCCAGCTTTTTGGATCAATTTGTTCAAAACTCCGAAATACATTCCAGGTAATAGCGTCTTCACTATTTTCACTTTTTAACTGCTCAAGTTTCATCTCTCTCCAGCGTTTAAATTCAGAATTATATTTATCAATAATCAATGAGTCTTTATAATCTGTATTTAGTAAAACCCCACTCTTTGATTTTTCTACCACGTTTCTTCCCCCTAACGATATCCATTATTTTCTAAAACGATTATACATCATTAATACTCAATAAAAAAACACAACTATAAATTTTTAATTATAGTTGTGCCTTATAATTAGGTTAATTCATCTCCAATCACACAACAGCTTCGGAATGATTTGAAAATCGCACGACGGAAAGCTTGTCATATAAAAATAAGGCTTAGTTTCCAGTTTTTCGTCTTCACGGCAATTCGGGAGCGAGCGGTATAGAATACTTCACCTCTGAAAAGTTTTTGATTAGCAATTCTTCTTTTAGCATTTGTCCCGTTACTTTATCGATCGTCTTTCGCCAAATTTCATTTTGACGATAGTTTTTCCCGTCTCTTTTTAAAAATTGATGGTTTTTTTCTTCAATATGGTAAGAGTAAGGCATTTCTTCATTAGCAAAAATAGCGCCTTTTAAATGTTTATCTGTTACCCAAACCTTTATTTGAAAAGATTGGGATGTCGGATTATAAAATCGTAAATCTATATAATTGTAAAAAACACTTGCACCACTTCCAAATGGAAGCGTTCGCCCCGAATCAGGAAATGGGTCGAAACTATGATGATGTCTTTCCGTAACAATAAGAGGTGTGTGTAGTGCCATCCAATACAGTAGATTGGCGAGCTGACAAATTCCACCGCCAATGCCCGTCTTTACTTCTCCCATTGCGAGCTGCATGCCTTCAATATAGCCTTTTGCCTCAGTCGTTTTCCCTACTAGTTGCCAAAAAGAAAAAGTTTCGCCAGGCTTAATGATTACGTCATCGATTTCACTCGTAGCAATTTTTAAATTGGTTATTTTATTTTCTTGTAATTTAGGATCACTGTTTCCTAATTTTCTTTTCAGCAATGATTGATGTTTTTTACAAGTATAGGGAAATGTAGTTGATAACTCTTTATGCGTGGCAAATCGTTTTCTTTCTTTTATATTTGCTAAAGACCGAAAAAGTCTTTTTTGTTCTATTCGTATGTGATAGAAGATTGGATGAAGTTCAGATAGTCTCAATACTATTTTCCTTCCTATTTTTAAACTAGAAAGTAATTAACTTTCTAGTTATGGATATGCTTTTTTAGTTGAATTCTTTCCACATGGATTTTTAATACATCCATCTTACTTCTTGGTATAAATGAGCATCTGACTCATTCAAATGCGAATTTTCTTAATTAATACCCTTTCGTTAATGCCACAGAACGTCCTGATTGAGAATAAGCCGTCATTATTCAGCCAGTTGAATAAACGATGGAATCGAAAAAAATGGCTGCTTATTTCAGGATCGATTTTAACGACTACTATAATAGGCATTGCATTATTTTCTTTGTTATTTTATTACACAAAGCCAATTCCTTACTCAGCAGATTTATTTAAAATTTAAGAAACAGCAGATGGAACGCTTATCTTTAATTATCTTGGAGAAAGTCATGCAGGTTCACATATGACACATCCTTTAGAAATTGAAATAGATGGAGAAGTAAAAAATATTAGCTTTATATATTATGTTGAATTAATCGCTAACTCTTCAATTAGAGATAACTTAATAAAATCGGACGGTAAGGTTTTCAAAGCTTCTGATCAATTTACTTTGCCATACAGTCAATATACGGACGCTATTTAATATGGAGAATTTGGTCTTGACAAAGTAACGAAAGAAAGAAAGCAAACATGGGAAAAGCTTCTACAACAAATGACGTTGATTTGGGAGAGATAAAGAAGAACTGATTTGTATGTCACAGTTAGTTTAGTAGTAGATAATCTTTTAAAGGGATTGCTTCATAATAAATACCAAAAAGAGAAATTGCGCTGTGCAATTTCTCTTTTTGCTTGAACTGAAATTAATTATAACTCATCCTCGGTAACTTCATTTATTACCATTACCACTGCCATTTCCGTTTCCATTGCCATTTCCGTTTCCATTTCCGTTTCCATTTCCATTTCCGTTTCCATTTCCATTTCCGTTTCCATTTCCGTTTCCGTTTCCGTTTCCGTTGTCATTGTCATTCCCTGGCTTTACAACCAACACATCAAATGTTAGTGTGTGCTCACCATACGTTACTGTAATCGTCGTATTACCTTGCCCTTTTCCTTTTACAGCCCCTTCTTTTACAGTAGCTATTTTATCATTCGCTACTTCGTAGGTTGCAAGCTTTGTAACATCTTTTTCTGTTGTTTTACCATCAAAAGTAGTTACTTCAGTAATCTTAACTGCAACTTCTTTACCTATTCTAGTTTCAACCTGAGCTTGGTCGATTTCTAGTGTTACTATTGGTTCTTTTACAACAGGTGCTTTAACTGTCACATTTACAGTAACTTTATTATCACCGTATGAAATAGTAATTGTAGTCGTACCCTCACCTACTGCAGTTACTAATCCATTTACTATTGTTGCAACATTTTCATCTCCAACAACATAAGTAGCTTTTGAAGTTACGTCTTTCTCTGTTGCCTCACCTTCTGCAGGCGTTGACGTTTCTGTTACCGTAAGTTGTGCAGTTTCTCCAACTGTTAGGTCTAGCTTAGTTGGATTTACAGAAAGTGCTACTACTGGTTCTACTACTTCTTTTTCATATATCTTCGCTTCACCAACATTCCCGGCAGCGTCTTTAATTATTACTGATACAGCATTTGTTTCTGCTGTTACTGGGAATGTGAAGCTACCGTCTTGATTTAATTCAAAAGCAACTGGCGCTTGTACTTCGCCATTTACCGTCGAAATATAGGAAGCTTTTAATTTATCATTTAAATTGTAATTTAAACCGTATAAATATAACTCTTCATTGTAGTCGATATACTTATCTGTTACCTGTCCTGTAGCGACACCTTTAGCTACTGAACCAGTAATTTCTGGTTTAGTCGTTTTCACGACAATTGGCCCAACATAATCGGAAACTACTCCTGATGCTGCAAGACCGGTGAAGTCAATTGTATACAGACCATCTGGAATCGTTGTGGCAGGTTTTGATCCCCATGGTTTGTACTGCCCACCAATCTTCAGCGTATAAGAGCCTTTTCCTAGCGCTGTACCTGCATGTAGATAACCAATGTAGCCGTCTCCGTATTCTCCACCTTCAGGATTCATAATATCCCAAAGCTCGATAAAGTTAGTTGTTACATCTCCAGTTAATGTGAAGGAAAGTACAGCTGAGTCTTTCACTCCATCTCCGTTAAAGGATAGGTCTGTTTCTGTAATCTTAAAATCTTTAAGTTCAGTTACTGCCGTGCCACCAAAGTCAGCTGCGAATGGTAATGAAATTTCTGTATCTCCACCGCTGATGTAAATATACCCTTGTATTTCAGAGCCTTTTGGTGCAGTAGCTTGTGAAGCAGTTAATGTAATATTTAAAACTTGCTCACCAACTAGATTAAATGTCGGCTGATCTACTGTAACAGTTGCATCACCAAATGTTTTTGTCACATCAATTGATACGTTATAATTGCCGCCGTTCCCTTTAATATCTTTTACTAAAACTTGTTTCGTTACAGAAATATCTCGGTCTTTAAGTGATTGTGGACCGAAAGTAACTGTACCTTTCAAGTTTTCTACTACTGCACCAGTTCCATCTAAAATTGCGCTATCAAGTGCATAGGCAAGAATTTCCGGATGAGCTGCTGCATAAGCGTTTACGCGCCCTGCACCCTGAGAAAACACATCGTATTTTGTTTTATCTATAACCTTTGCTGTATTAGAAAGCGCCACTTTTACATCGAACGCGTTCCAATCAGGATTTGCTTGTTTAATTAATGCAACAATACCTGCAATATGCGGTGTTGCCATAGAAGTTCCTGTTTTACGACCATATGCTTCCCCATAATCTGCATCAGGGAAATCTTTTTTATACATTGGAATCGTTGACATAATGTTTGTTCCAGGTGCACTTACATCTGGTTTAATATCAAAGTTTGGTGTAGATGGTCCACGTGAACTTGAATCGTTTACATCATCCCCCAGTGTCTTTGTAGAAGCAAATTTACTAAAGCTTACTTTTCCGGCTCCGCCTGCTAATGCAGCGCGAATTGCAGCGCCATCCGTTTGGGACATATCAAATGTTGGCAAAAACTCAAATGAATCACCAAGGAATGCGCCTGAAATGTTCGGTGCATTCGTTCCACCAGCAAAGTTATGAATAATTGTTGCGACTGCTCCTTTTGCCTTTGCATTCGCAATTTTATCAACGAATGCGATACTGCCACGAGAAATCAAAGCCACTTTACCTTTTACATTAATTCCTTCATAGTCTTTTACTTCCCCGTTTCCAGGAACAGCAACTAGGTCAAATTCTCCTTGAAGCTGCGTTGCTAAATTTTTCGCAAAAGTCGTTCCCATTAATGGAAGCTGTTTTGTTAAGTTGTAGTTGCCAACTGTAACATTCACTTCCCCGTTATACATTGTTTCAGGATTTGATGTGTTACCAACAGCAATTCCTAAACGAGCGGTTGCAGGCGTGCCCATTGTTCCGCGATTTGGACCATCGTTCCCTGTTGCAATTACTCCGATTGTTCCAGCCATCATTGCATTATTAATAGCAAATGAACCAGCATCCGTTTCAGAGTTAGCTCCTCCGCCAAGTGAAAGGTTGATAACGTCTATTTTTTCTTTTACAGCAGTTTCAATTGCTTTAATAATACCAGATGTAGCTCCACTACCGTACGCCCCAAGAACACGGTAAGCATAAAGGTCTACTTTTGGAGCAATTCCTTTAATACCGAATTCGTTAGCTCCGATTGCTGCAATTGTTCCAGCAACATGTGTACCGTGAGAAGTATAAAACGCGCTTCCCTTTTCATTAAATTCAGGTGTCCCAACTGGACGTTCCGAAGGCGATGTTTCCGATGCATCGTCATCTGTACGAGGCTTCGTGTATGTTGATGAATTTGGAATGAAGTTTTTTCCACCTTTATAAACTCCAGCAAACTCAGGGTGATCTGCATCAATACCAGTATCTAATACTGCTACTTTTATTCCTTGTCCTTCAATTCCTTCCTTCCAAAGCTGTTCGATGCCAAGGAAAGAATTACTTGTATTCATTTGAGCTTCTAATTGATCTTCCTTAATAAGTTCCGATGATTTCATCGTATT
This sequence comes from Lysinibacillus sp. NPDC094177, assembly GCF_050279145.1. Classification (NCBI taxonomy): domain Bacteria; kingdom Bacillati; phylum Bacillota; class Bacilli; order Caryophanales; family Bacillaceae; genus Lysinibacillus; species Lysinibacillus sp. NPDC094177. The sequence continues at coordinate 361,877 of NZ_JBNNTW010000005.1, forward strand.
ATCTTCTGAGGCGTAAACAATTGCATCAGGTTCGATTAATGTAATTCCTTCTACTGTAAGCAGTTTCGGGAGATCATTTGCTTTCACAGTTGCCGCAAAACCGTTTAAAACAGTATCAAATGTATATCCTTGAGTCATCTGAACTTTTTTACTAGCTAACTCTTTTGTAACTTTTGCTTGTTGTGCTTTTACATTTGAACGAACTTCATTTGCTCGGGCATTAGAGAATTTTTGACCTTTGATTTGGCTTATTCCTTGCTCAAGTGCCACAGGCTTTTCAGATAAATGAACGATGACTGCAACATCTTGATTGCCCGATATATTTTGTAAGCTTTCGTGAAGAGTTGGTCCATCTTTAGACAAGCTTAGCTGTTCAGCGATAGCCGCTTTTTGTTGAATTATACTTTCACTTTGACTATCCTGCTTGAATGGTTTCGATTCTTCAGCACTAGCACTCGACAATGGAACCAATAGAGAAAGCACCATAACGAAAGCTAGAATACTACTTAAAAACTTCATAAAATTAAACCTTTTCAAATCTCATTTCCCCCTCTGCTTTTAATTGTCACACTTTTTGGATCAGTGCGATATTTCCAATTTATCATACAGGGACCGATACGAATATATTAATATCTGAATATTCAAAAATATTGATAATTAGTATCAGTTTATCAAATATAGATTAAATCTATCTTCCTAGTAATTTAATGAAAAAGTAGAACTTTCAAATGAGGAATGACTTACAGTAATTCATTAATTTTTTCAATTAATCCTATCAAGGCAGCAGTTGTAGGTACAGTCGGGGGTGTAGTTGCTTATAGAAAATTAGGAGGACAGTAAGAGGAGGGATTGGAGGGGAGTCGGTTTATTACGTGATCCGGGAAATTAAAATAACTGGCGATTATTTTTTTAAAAAACCGCCAGCTAATAGGTTGTGGTGAATCATATCAAAAGCGAATAGTGTTATTGTTAATAAATGATACAATGCCTAAAAAATTGTCCATGCAGGCGATGCTTACTTTTGCTACCATGAATTTGAAGAAGCTAGCAACTTGGACATGATAGGCAACTTAAGAGAGCTCTTATGCTTGAAGCGTCTGTTTTATTGGGTAGTAGATTACCATTTTTAAACAGAATGAGATAAGAAAAAATGACAAAAGGAATCGAGTATGAACTTCTCGATTCCTTTTGTCGACAGTGTGAAACATAATTTAATTCCTTTTCTGTCGTTCCAAAGACTTCATCTACCTCTTTAGCGAAGACTTGGAATATACAGTCTCTCTCTTGTTCCTCTGAAGCAATACCTGTCGCTGCACCTTCAGGAAGTTTCCCCCTAAATCCGCATAATCCTAGCGCTACCCCTTACTCGATTTCAAAGGGTGCAGTTTATACCTGTCATTTGTTATTTCTTATATGATTAATCAACAACTTTTCCACTTGTGATTTAAGAGCTTGATTTGCATAACGGAGTACTACATCATTACCTGCAGTAGCAACTTGCACGTCACTAAAGTATTCATCTACTGGTTGCCAACCTACTACTCGTATACGTTTTTGCGCAAGTTCCCGTTTGAGGTTAAAATATTCTTGTCTTAGATCCTTTAGCAATGAATCCATCATTGGGAGAAATACCGTTTTCATTTTAAACTGCTCTAATCTACAATAGTCAACCTGCAATGATTTAACTGCTAGTTCAAACAAAAGATACTTATGAAGTAATTGTCTTTCGTCGGCTTTAATCATAATAATCAGCATCCAATTGAGCTGATTGAATACTTTGGATTGGAATACTTTTCGTTTTAAGTAGTGTTTCAAGTATGAGTTCATTAGTATTAATCGATTTGATTATTCCAGTCCACTGTGTGATTTTGTAGTCTTTCCACTCTTCTAATTTTATGTCCACTTGCTGATTAAAAGCTTGATCGATTGTATTCTGTAGTTCTTCCAGTTCCCACTCAGTCAATTCTCTTGGCTGTTCTATGCGCTCTTGTTTGTACTCTCTAAGAAGCTCCAAATGCTCCGGCAACATCATCGATGCCCATTTAATATTACCTCTGTCTTGTATCATTAATAAATCACTCCTACGCTAAATGACCACCAACTAAGCGATCTCGATTAATAGCTGTACCAGCTTTGGTGAAAGAAACTGCTCTTAATATTGAGGTAGCTCCAAACCTGTTGCGTATTGCATCCATTGTAGGACCGATTATTTGACGCTGTGGCTTACGTTCATCAAATAAATCCAATTGAATGCTATGCTCTCTTTCCAGGTTGGATATTCTAACTGATAACTGACGGGCAGGCTCTCCTGCAAAGTGTTCATCTAGTAATTCAATACAAGTTTTATACATCACAAGTGTTTCGCTCGTTGGTACTGCAATCGTTTTAGATCGATGGAATCCTTTGGTCATAGCATTTCGACTATATGAAAGACCAATACTAATTGTACGGCCAACATACCCTGCATCCCGTGTTCGCTTCATTACGTCCTCACACATTTCAAGTAGCACTACAGAGATTTCTTTACGTGTGTGGTAATCCCTCATCAGCATTTGGCCCTTCCCAAAACTTAAAGCTCCGTTTGTTATTAACGGCTCCCCTAATTTGGATAGATCTACTCCCCATGCATGGTAATAGAGTTGATTGCCCATTACACCAAAGCGCTTTTCTAATTCTTTTGGATCTGTATTAGCCAAACTACCAACTGTTTGTATTCCCATAGCATTTAGATTTGCTTCCATTCGTTTTCCTATACCCCACATTTCGGATAGAGGTCGTACAGGCCACAATTTCTTTGGAATATCCTCATAAGTCCATTTGGCAAAACCAGTTTTCTTTGCTTCAAGGTCTAAAGCTAATTTGGCTATTAACATATTTGGTCCCATACCTACTGCGCTAGGTACATTAAATTGGTCAAGTATAGCCCTTTGTATTTCCTTAGCCGTTTCTTCAGGTGAACCCCAAAGCTTTTCAGTGCCGGTTAAATCAACAAAACTTTCGTCTACACTATACACATGTATAGCATCAACTGGGACGTAATTAGAGATCAATTTTGTAATCGTCATCGACATTTGAATAAAGAAACTCATTTTAGGCTCAAACAATCTAATGTCAGGATGTTTAGGTATTTCATAACGACGACTACCTGTTTTGATACTAAATTTTTCTTTCATTAAGGGGGATGCAGCAAGCACTACGCTACCTGGTTGGTCAAAATTTGCTACTACTGCAATTGGAGTTTTTAAAACATCTAGCCCATGTAACATCGCTACGCAGCTGGCGTAAAAACATTTCATGTCGATACACATAATAGGTCTATTGGGCATACCCTCATAATTCATATAACTTCACGTCCCTTACTAACAAAAGGAATAACGACTAGAACATTACTGATTAAAAAAGTACGTTTTGCACATCTTGTAAAACAAAATGCTTGAAATAAATCACCAACAATTTTAATGACTTTTATACGCCTTTTTGTTACGGAACCATCTTTCGCTACATATATCATGTTCACTAATTGATTGCGTTGCATAGCTTTAATCAGTTGCTCTCTCACCTTAGTTTCCTCCCACTATCTCTCAAAATGCCTTAAATTGACTAATCACTTTATATAGATATTTTATTGGCACAATGATTTCCCCTTTACCTATCATATGTAAGAACATTTGTTTGTATACATATTAGAACAAACGTTTGCTTTTATCAAGATTAAATTTTTGGAAATAAAAAAAGACCGGGTACTCAAAAATGAGCACGGACTTATCCCTGTCAAGTAGACAGCTGTAGCTGCTAGCCTTATGAAGCGTTGTATCTATATTCGAACACGTAAAATTTTTTTCACAGCTCACAGAAATCCCCTTTAGAGGATACAACAAAACGCTCTTTCAAGATATTGAAATAAAGGGGAATATAGTATATATTAGGCTCTCTTGCTATAATTATAGGAAACAAATCACAAACAACCAACTTCAAAACTTAATCCCTCATTTCCCAAAAAAATTTTTACTACGAATAAATGGAGGCTAAAATATGAGTAACATTAGAATAAAAGGAATCTCTATTTAAAATTATCGTTCATTTTGGGAAAAAAAATATAGTATTTCCAAAAGAAGATTATAAAAAACCTATTGCAATTGTTGGTTATAATAATGCTGGAAAAACGAATTTTTTAAACGCATTATTATTTGGTATTACCGAGAGATACATTAACAAGAGTACTTTTACTAGAGATGATTTTCATAATAGAAATTTTAATAATGTACCTAAAATAATAGCTGGTGTAGAAAGTAGTGTAGAATCAAAAATTGATGGTAAAGATGCCGATTTAACAGGCTATCATTTTCTTAATATTGAATTGGATGGCACAGAAATAGAAAGTGCAAAAATTGAATCCTTCACAGATCAAGATAAACAAAATAAAAATTGGAATGCATATGGAGCCTCAAAATATTATAAGATTTTCTATATAAATTTTCATGAAATCAAAAAGGAAATATCTACAAAAAAAGACGAGTTGGGGAAATCTAACATCATTTCTCGCAAAACATATTAAAAGTATTGTTGATTCGGATAAAGATATGCTAAAGAAAAAAAATACTTTTAAAGATGAAGTAAAAGAATCTACTGGAAATATTCTCGAAAATTCTAAATTAGCTACTTTTATAGAAAAGATTCAGTCAAACTATTCAAAAAATCTCAGGAATAACAATTGTAATATTGAGTTTGGCTTGCCAGAATATGAAGAAATTTTCTTAGAAATGATATTTAAAATAGGATTAAATGGTGATACTAATAATTTAATTCCCATTGAACTTATCACTAAATCCTTTTGGAGGATTAGTATAAAACTCATAGCTTTTCTTTGTTAATCCTCTTACTGTTTTATTACCATATGCTTGCATGTATATTGCTGCAGAACGCCCTGTGGAATGGTAGGCTAATTGAGTCTCTTTTTCTATAAGGATTACATTAGCGTCCTTAGCCAGTTCATATGCTGCCGATGCACCTGCAATGCCGGCACCAATAATCAAATAATCTCCGGATTGATCCCTCATTAGATATCATCTATCATCCCTTTTATTTTTTTTTAGCGAGAATGTTAAACTTCATTTGAAAAATTGAATTTGTTAGAATGCCAGCTATTAATCCCCAAAAAGCAGCCCCAATACCGAAAAAGGAGATACCTGATATAGTTACTAGAAAAGTAATTAATGCACTTTCCTTTTGAGTACCCTCCATCGCTGATGTTAAGCTACTACTAAGTGAAGCAAATAGAGCCAAACCAGCTATAGCTGCTATAAACTCACTAGGAAGCGCTTGAAAAATCGATGCAATGGCAGCTCCAAACATACCGAAGATTAAATAAAATAATCCACATGAAATACCCGCAATATATCGTTTATTTTTATCTTCATGAGCTTCTTTTCCAGTACAAATTGCAGCAGTAATTGCCGCTAAATTAATAGCATGAGAACCAAATGGTGCAAGTAAAATAGAAAAAATACCCGTTGTTGTAACTAAAGGACTTATTGGAACATTATAGCCATCCGCTCTTAGTACCCCAATGCCAGGAGCATTTTGAGATGCCATCGTTACAATACATAACGGAATGCCAATCCCAATCAACGCATCTAATAAAAATGTAGGAACTGTAAAAATAGGGTTCACTAAAGATAGTTCAATACTTCCCGTCTTTAGATTTCCTGTAAAATAAGTAATCAATAAACCTAAAAACAATGTAATTACAACCGTATAACGTGGTGAAAATCTTTTAAATAGTAGATAACACAGTATCATTGGAAAAACCAATACAGGTAGGTTTTTTAATGATGTGAAAACTTCAACTCCAAAATTCAAAAGAATTCCGGCAAGCATAGCAGTTGTGATGGAATAAGGTATTCGATTCATGATTTTCTCAAATATCCCTGTACATCCTAGGAGTGTAATAATGACAGCTGAAAATATGAACGCTCCTATCGCATCTGTATAGGAATAAATTGACCAGCTTGAAACGAGTAAAACCACTCCTGGTGTAGACCATGCTGTTATAATTGGAGCTTTAAACCAAATACTCAGCAAAATACAGGTTATCCCACTACCTATCGAGATCGCCCATATCCACGAGGACAAATGAGAATCACTTAACTCGGCTACTTTAGCAGCTTGAAAAACAATTACTAAAGGCCCAGCATAAGATACCATTGTGGCTATTAATCCGACAACTACAGATGATATTGATAAATCTTCTTTTAACATTCCCATATTAAAGGAGTGTTTTGAAATCTTTAACACAAAGCAACCCTTCCTCCAGTTTCTGCTTTTATAAATTTATATTCCTTTATCACCTCGCTTTTTTATGTTTTTTATACTAACACAACAACCCATCATTAAAAACCATTTTTTTCCACGTTCGTTTTTCTGTAACTTTTCATAAAAATTTCCTTGTTTTTATAAAATCAAACTTATATTATCCTAAAAAAACAAAAATGAAATATCTCTATTAACATCATTGTTATAGTTTTATATCTAAAGACACTTCTAAATACATAAAATTCACTTAAGGATTAGCTTGTTTCCTCAGATAGAAAAAAATTATTCTAAACATATTTGGAAAGTTGTTTATCTATTTAACTATTTTCAAGTTTTAGAGATAGATACTTTAATTATTTAAATTGTTATCAAGCTATAGCTTTACCGGATTAAAGTATTATTGTGTTTCAAATTTGTCTATTTAAAAGAATAATTTTATTCTTTTCTTATAAAAGATTTTTCTTACAATTAATTGACTTTCGCACTTCGATATAATAGAATTTAACAATTTATTTTTACGGATTACATAATCTGGGTATAGGGATAATTAAGTTTTTTATTTTCGATATAAAAATATAAGAGCCTTGCTACATTTTATTGTAGCAAGGCTCTTATAAGGTGCAAAATGCATACAGTTTGGAAAGGCAGTATAAGCTTTGGTCTAATTAATATACCGGTTAAACTACACGCAGCAAATGAAAGTAGACAGCTGCAAAATAGACTAAGCAACTATAATTTCCGCAACAGAGTTAGTTTTTCAGTGTTACACCAGCAGAACGACAAGGGGAGGTGGGATAAAAGATTCAGCTGGGACATTCATCCGCTTTCCTCTAATGCCTATGATAAATTACTAAACATATCTAGGTTACAATTTAATTTTGATGATTTCGCCACAATTAAATTTCTTAGAATATATTTCACTTTTTTGAAAATCATTATAAAAAAGGAGTTTTGCAATACAGCTTGCGTAAAAGCATTTCATGTCAATACAAAAAATATCCTTATGCGGAAGAATGTCGTAATTCATATCACCTCACGCTTCCGATGTGTAACCGGCAATATTGCTAGAACATTGTTAATAATAAATGTACGCTTTGCCTGCCTCGTAAAGCAAAATGCTGTAAAGGAATCACCCACCATCTTTATGATTTTTACACGCCTTTTCGTAATGACACCAGACTTAGCTACATACATCATGCTAACTACTTGTTGACGTTGCATTGCTTTTATTAACTGTTCTTTCATCTTAGTTGCTCCTTTTCACTAGCTCTGTTATATGCAGTGTGCACACAAAGCTGTTTTCCGAAACAGAACGAATGTTTGTTTTTCTATTATACGTACATTCGTTCTTAATTAGAAGAGGTAATTTTAAGGAATTAGGAGATAAATAAAGTAGGCGTTCGTGTAAGCCTAAAATAGCTTTGTACATATTCTGTGCTTAAGACATGTATTGAAAACTAATTAGAAAGGATGTAATTATTAGCTCAAATATTGACTATACTTCGTCATCAACCCAGTTCACGTTTGATGTAAATGACAGTACTCTTTTTAAAAGAGATGATCGGAATTTTCTAAATATTCTAGGTGTAGAACAATTAAATACGTTAGAAAATATATCTTTGCTCGATATTTTTCTAAGTAAGAATAAGGTGATAGAACCACACTATCATCAAAATGCAGCAGAACTTGTTTATTGTATTTCTGGTGCTGCCATTGTTTCTATATTTAACCCCTTTACAAAAGAGATTAAAAACTATCCTATCGAGCCTGGCCAAGTCGCCAATGTACCGCAAGGATGGTGGCATTATGAAATTGCTACTGAGAATGACACGCATTTACTAGCTATTTTTGATGCTCCAACACCTGAAGTTATTTTAGGTTCAGATATTTTGAAATTTACACCTTCCAATGTTATGGCCCACACTTATTGCTTAGATGAAGCTCAGTGGAAGAAAACAATTGCTCCTATCGTACCATCAACATATATCGGTCCACCTAAAGACTGTAACCGTGTAAAATCAACTGCTGAAAAGCAAAAAGATCCAAAGGAGCAAAAAGATCCTCATCATAAACATAAAAATAAGTATAGACCTTCACAATTTATGAACCCATATCCGCCGTATCAATATCCAAATATGAATCCATATATGAATCCTTATGGCTCAAATCCTTATGGCTCATATTATTAAGTAATAGTAAAAAAACGGAAAATCATTCATTCGAGTGTATGACTCCACATCATAAGCTCTACACCTTTCATCGCATAAAAATAAATAAAAAGGAAAATCTATATTTTAAGTCATAGCTTCGTTATTACTAAAAGAGGTGTAGAAAATGGAATTATTTCCAGTGATCCATACGAATTTTTGGGATGCTGTAATAGCCGTTCCAGCTGTGTTAATTATTACACAGCTCATTAAAGTATTTATGCATGTTCAGCCTAAATATGTTCCCGCAATCGCCCTTGCTATTGGCTTGATTATTTCTATTTTCATTAGCCATAAACATAATCTTATTGCAGGAATATTTATGGGCTTTTTTTATGGTTACGCAGCTATTGGCAACTTTGCTGCATTAAAAACAACCATTAATAGTTTTAAAAGCAAGAAATTAAAGGAATAAACCTTTGGCTCATAGCGTGGAGTTGATTTCCGTTCCGACTGGGTGCTTTCCTGGGGGCGTCCGATGAGCCGCTTCACTCGCTCGCTCCAGGGTCTCGTCTGTGACGCAGATCCCCAAGGAGTCACCCAGCCTCCACTCCAATCAACTTATATACATGTTAGACGTTTTAACAAATGTCATCCCTTAACTTTTAGTTATGAATCCTTATATTGTAAAAAATGATTAAAATTTAATTTATTAACACATCCTAATCTCAAATAAATGAACGAGAACGTGAGTTAGGATGTGTAACTATGGAAATGGTAAATGGAAATCTAGCATCATTACGCTATAAGGAAATTTTTAAGATTTGGACACAGATTGGTGTTAATAATGGCTATATAGCTTCAAATCATGCATTTTTCAAGCACGCTGTTGATAAAAATCTGAAGGCTATTATCGTAGATTTTGTTCAGTGTTTAAAAGAGGAAAATAAACAGCTAACTGTGTTATTAAAGGAAAATGGAGTGCTTGCCCCTTCTACATCAATTGACTACGGAAAGTTGAAAATGAAAAATATACGAGGAAAAAAAGCCATTAATGATACAGAAATCAGCACCATTTTATCGATGAATATAGCTTCTTCACTTATTTCAGTCAGTCAGGCATTAGAAATGTCTGTTAAGAAGAAGCATACTGCAAAATATGGAGAACTTCATATGAGGTATGCCATACTAGGTGCAAAGCTAATACGGCTTAGTAATGACAAAGGTTGGCTACTAGCTCCTGCTACAATTTAATGTTAAAAAGAGGCTGGGACAAAACCCATCTCTAAACTAAAAAGCCGGTGAAATTTTACGATCAGTAAAATTCACCGGCTTTAAATTTTTTTCATAAA
>NZ_JBNNTW010000006.1:0-30617 GCF_050279145.1 Lysinibacillus sp. NPDC094177
CTATCTGGAGACAACATAAAAAATAGAGAAATCCGAATTTGAATGAATTCAAATTCGGATTTCTCACTAATTGAAGCTAGTTATGTCCCAGCCTCATTTTTATTTGTAAAACGAGTTAAGCTTGAACTTGCGGAGTTTGCGTTGGTGGTGTGAGCACTTTTAAAAGTTCAAGTCGAGACTTTGTTACAGTGGCTGTTACACCCAACTTAGATAAATTCGAAACAATCTTTTTCAAATCTACTTCTTTTTTCATACATTCCACCTCAATCTTTCCTCGATTTTTATAACGTTTTATTTCCAAAAAAGTTTCATTTTTGCATACGTACGATGTCTGACGAGTTTATCACTTTCTATCATACCATTTAACTTGACATTTAAATTTTTCATTTTTGTTACAATGTAAATTTTTCCTCTTCCAACCGTTTACCAGCTTGTTTTCAAAGCGAGTGGTTGATTTCCGTTCCGACTGGGCGCTTGGGCCAGCACGATGTTGGTCACGAAGGCGTTATCACAGGATGTGATGTTCTTAGCCTTCGTTCCTCTACTTGCTCGCTCCAGGGTCTCATCCCCCAAGGAGTCACCCAGTCTCCACTCCAATCAACTATAACATGCTAAATAATTGTCATCCCCATAACCATTTACCACAAATAGAAATAATTAAACTTAAAAACAAAAAATACCGATATACCCTCTAGTAGTATACCCCAGAAATAAATTAATACACTATGCTACAATCGATACAAAAAATTAAAAAATGGAATGAACAAATTTGGTACTTTAAAACTCGTCATTAATTTTTAGTGTCAATATAACTCCATTATTAACAATCTGCAGTTTTTTATACATTCTTTTAGGGCTAGAAGGTTTTAGCCTCGCTCCTCTACTGTACTCACTCCAAGCTCTTAATGTATGAGACTATCCCCAAGAATTCGCCCAACATACGTTTCAACAAATGACATCCCCTACTTTTAATAATGAGCATTAACCAATTAAATTATTTTATCTTCCATCTTCTTGTAATAGCAAGAACAAGAGAGGTAGAATATACATACTAAAATATCGTATGAAAGTAGGGAACTGTATGAAAAAGGCGATTCTATTATTAATGTCTGTTCAATTCCTCGTCTACCTAGGATTTGGGATTATTATACCTGTCTTACCGGAAGTTATAGTTCAGCAAAATTGGGATGATATACACGTAGGTGGCTTACTAACAGCGTACTCGCTTGCAAGCTTTTTCACTGCACCACTTTGGGGTATGCTGTCCGATAAGGTTGGCCGTAAGCAACTTATATTAATGGGCCTAGTTGGTTTTAGCTTAAGCTTTGTTATTTTCTCTTTATTTATTGATAATTTAGCAATTCTATACATTTCACGTGTTGTGGGTGGTTTATTCTCGGGCGCACTATATACAGCTGTAACAGGCTTTATAGGAGATATGTCAAGTGAGGAGGATCGCAATAAATATATGGGTCTCATGGGCATGTCCATCGGGCTCGGTTTTATTTTCGGTCCAGCAATTGGTGGTATGCTCGGACACTATAGCCTTCAATTGCCATTTGTCGCTTCTGCAACACTAATTGCACTATTATTTATTTATGCTAGTTTCGTTTTAAAAGAACCTACAAAACGAAAAGATACAAATAAACGTGCAATTGTACCAAAGGGTGCTGCTAAAATGCTGCAGTACCGTGTGCGTTATTTATTTATGTTCTCATTTTTAGTGACTTTTATGCTGGCAGGAGTAGAAGCCACGTTCCAGCTGTTCCAGATAGAACGAATTCAAATTACACCATTACAAATTGGTTATTTGTTTATGTTTAGTGGCTTTGTAGATGCAGCTATTCAAGGCGGTGTTGTTAGACGTATTAAAAATGGAAGTGAGACAACTTGGTTAATAGGTGCACAAATTGTCACAGCTGTGGGTATGCTTTTATTCACTTTAACAGCTAACTTATTTACAGCAGGTTTTGCCCTTTGTGTTTTTACAGCCGGAAATGCACTAGCAAGAACATGCGTCGTATCTCTTTCCTCTAAAGAATCTGGTGGTCAATACGGAACTGCTGCGGGCCTTTCCTACTCAATGGATAACCTAGGACGCATTCTTGGTCCACTATTCTTTACTTGGCTATTTACAATGCAATCTAGTTTAGGCTATTATACTTCAGCAGCAATAGCCGTCGTTTCAATAAGTTTAATATATATTTTTAAAACATCAAATAAATCTTTACGACTTGAATAATTTGCTGATAAAAAGCCGTAACTTAATAGTAATTCGAAGTATATAGAAAACGTCAAGGAATATTTGACTGCTTAAAGCGGAATATTGGAGGGCTCTGCATGAACAAAACAACAAATCTTTTACTTCCAAAAGAGCTAGAATCGTTTCGTTTTGAAATTGAAGATACACTAATTTCAGCAATGATTATCACCCCGTATAAGCGTTCAACTACGTTAACAGAAAGTAAATTTGCTGGGGAACCTTATTTACCCTTTCACCAGGCATATCCAAAAGATATTACAGGTGAGTCTATGCGACTATTAGCTCAAATTAACTTTGCAGAAATGCCACCACTAAAAGATTTCCCATCACAGGGTATTCTGCAATTTTTTATATCATCTAATATTTTCATGAATGCCGATCATTATCATGAGGATATTTTCCAGCAATTTTATAAAGTACGTTTTTATCCTACCGAAAATTTTGAAGCTACAGTCCCTAGACAGGAATTTTTAGCACACGCAGCAGATGATTGGTTCCCAATTCATCAGGAGTTAGCATTACAATTTCAACCAATCCAAGAACCTGTCTCTGCTTTAGATTATCGTGCGATACATTACTTACCAAACTTAATTCCTTCACTAGAAGATGTTGATTTACAGGAGATTTATCTACAACACTTCTTAGGGGCTGGAGCTAAAATTGGCGGGTATGCCTATTTTTTAGAGGAGGATATCCGTCAAGAATCTCATCTCCTAAAACGATATGATGTACTATTACTCCAAATCGACTCTAATGATGAAATCGGTATTATGTGGGCAGATAGTGGAGTTGGGAAATTTTTTATTAACCGAGAAAAGCTTCTTCAAAGAGATTTTTCTGATATTTTATTTCAATGGGAGCATTACTAATCATTTATCTTCATTCAGTAAATGTTATGTTATGTGTAGCGAAAGCGAAGCGTCAGCTACACATAATTACGAGAAGGCAAAATTGATTCCGGATTACCTCGTTCTAGTTTTGGAGGTAATCCTTTTCCATGCTTACTAACAAATTTCATATCTTCTTTCCACATATAAAGTAAGCTATACTAAATATATTGCAAAAATATAGTAAAGGCAGGTGTAGGAATGAGTATTTTTACAGAAGTTGGATTTCTAGTACCTTTTATTATGTTTATTAATATTTTAGCAGCAATGGTCATAATTTTCTTAGAGCGTAAAGATGCCACTTCTACATGGGCATGGATTCTTGTACTATTTTTCATTCCATTAGGTGGGTTTATTTTATACTTGCTGCTCGGACGACAGCTACGAAAAAAACATTTATTCCGTTGGGAAGGAAGCAAGGATATTGGTATTGATAACCTCATTAGCTATCAGACAGAAGCGATCCGAGATGATACGTTCGAGTTTCGTATAGAAAATGCGGAAAATTATAAAGAAATGATATATATGCATCTTAGAACAAATAATGCTGTATTAACGCAGGACAACCACATTGATATTTTTGATGATGGTGCAGATAAATTTGAGCAGCTTCTAAAAGATATTGAGACAGCAAAAGATCATATTCACATTCAATATTATATTTTCCGTCTCGATGACTTAGGCACACGCATTATTAATAAACTTATAAAAAAAGCAAAGCAAGGAGTTAAGGTAAGAATCTTATATGATGAAATGGGCTCACGTAACGTTAAAAAACGCCATTTCAAGGAACTGCTTAATTCAGGTGGTGAAGTTGAAGTATTTTTCCCATCCACTTTACCACTTATAAACCCTCGTTTAAATTTTAGAAATCACCGGAAAATCGTTGTGATTGATGGCCGTATTGGTTATATCGGTGGCTTTAACGTCGGGGATGAATACCTTGGCCTACAAAAGAAGTTTGGCTATTGGAGAGATACACATTTACGTATTGAAGGTAGTGCCGTACATCCATTACAAACACGCTTTTTACTCGATTGGAATCAAGCTTGCGAACACCAGAAAATGGGTTATTCGGATCGTTACTTCCCTGCTATTCCGAAAAAAGGCAATGTAGGCTTACAAATCGTGTCTAGCGGACCTGACTCTGAATGGGAACAAATTAAAATTGGTTATTTAAAGCTTATTAATATGGCGAAAAAATATATATATATCCAAACGCCATATTTCATACCAGATGTTAGTTTTTTAGATGCTATTAAAATTGCGACGCTTTCAGGCATTGACGTAAGGATCATGATTCCAAATAAGCCTGACCATATGTTTGTTTATTGGGCTACATACTCATACGTAGGGCAATTATTGCGTGCAGGAGCAAAAGTTTATATTTATGAAAAGGGCTTTATTCATGCTAAAGCAATTATTATTGACGATGAAGCATCTACAGTCGGAACTGCCAACCTTGATGTACGAAGTTTCAGTTTAAATTTTGAAGTAAATGCCTTCATTTATGACTCGACAATTTCACATCAGCTTGCTGAGCTGTTTGAAAAGGATATTTTTGATTGTACTGAATTAACATGGGAAATGTACAAAAACCGCTCTACACTAATTAAATTTAAAGAATCCATTTCACGCTTATTAACACCTATCTTGTAAAATGTAAAAAAGGGAGAGAGCTCGTTCATTAATTACGAACAGCTCTCTTCCCTTTTATTATTTCACACCTAAATATTCTTCTAGCGTTATATTTTGATTTTTAATGTCTTTTGCTACGTCTACACCAACATAACGGTAATGCCATGACTCATACATATAACCAGTGATGTCTTCTTTATTTTGGGGGAATCGTAAAATAAAGCCGTAGTCTTGAGCATGTGCAAATAGCCATTGTCCTGCTGGTGTTTCACCGAATTCTTCAGTTAGCCATAAATTATCTTTGCCGCGCTCCCCTATATCAAAGGCCAAACCTGTTTGATGCTCTGAATAACCTGGACGTGCACTATACCGATCAGCCGCAGCATGCCCATCACGTTTAGCATAGTTATTATATAATGTTGTTTGATATTCAAAAGATCGATAACCGCTAAAGGCTACTAAATCAAAACCTTGTTGTTTTGCTGCAGCAAACATTTTATTTAGAGCTTGACGTGCCTCTGGATTTTCTTCAGGCGCAAAGGTAGATGGTAGCGGATATATTTTATTCGCTAATAAAATACCTTTAATATATGTCGGCTCAGTTGGCAATGTTTGATTTGGTACATAGCCGTTTTCATCAGTCTTTTGCTCTGGCTTCACAGGATTATCAACTGTTTTTTTCGGCTCTTCTTTTGCAGGAGAATCTTTTTTAGTTGGTTCTGCTGTTTGTTGTTCATGTTCATCTGATGCATTACTTACCTGTTTATTTTTATAGTTATAAACTACGAAAATAGAGACTATAAGCGCTACTGAAATTAAAGCACCAAGGATGAATGGAAAACGTTTCTTTTTCACTATTTTTTACCCCTTTTAAAGTTATCCAGTACTACATGGTAAGTATCCTCTTTTAAAGAATTTAGAAAGAATAGTCCTAGTAAATACCGATACTATTTTGTACTATATTAGATCATCACCCAAAGTTATGGATACGTTTGTTAAAACGTCTACTATGTGAATAAGTTGATTGGAGTGGAGACTGGCGACTCCTTGGGGATTAGCGATATAGGAACGAAGGCTAAAACCATCACGTCCTGTGATAACGCCTTCGTGACCAACATCGTGTTGGCCCGAGACCCTGGAGCGAGCATCGCGAGTGAAGCGGCTCATCGGACGCCCCCAGGAAGCTCTGCTCTGCGCGAAAGCGAAGCGGCAGCGATAAAAGCGCCCAGTGGGAACGGAAATCAACCACACGTTTTGGTGATGATCCACTATATTGGTATAATCTCATTTTAGCACTGTTCACAATTTAGGGTGTAAGTTTTCACCTTTGATTTTAAAATTAGTCTGTTAGTCTGTGAGAATAATTATAAGCACTACTATAGAAGCAATCGAGAAAAAGATTGCCATGTACTTCATCCATTTTGACTCTTTTACATAACCTTGCTCTTTAAAACTTTTTGCCCTAAAACCATTCGATACGGCAAACATAATAGTCATTGCCAATACCGCAAAATTAAAATTACCCATGATAATAAATACAATAGCTGCAATACTAAAGATCGCGACTAGAATAGATGATAGCCACTTTATGTTCATCTTGCTGTCCTCCTAAAAAAATCGAGGCTACACAGCGCCTCGACTTAAAATATTTTATGAGTTTACTTTTTCCGGATGCTCCGAATAAAATTTTCGACCGATATATGTTTGAATAATCAACAATGCACCGCTGACTGACCAGTAAAGTGGTAAGGCTGCCATAGATGACATCGAGATAAAGACAATCATAATTGGTGAAATATAAATAAACATTTTCATTTGTGCTTTTTGTTGCTCTGGTACTGTCCATAAAGATACACGTGCTTGAATTAAATACACAAGACCTGCAACAATTGTCATAGCAATATCAGGTGAGCCTAAGCTAAACCATAAAAATTCATGTGCTTTCACATCTGTAGAATATAAAATGGAGAAATAAAGACCCATGATAATTGGCATTTGAATTAACATTGGTAAACAGCCCATGTTGAGTGGATTAATACCATGTTTTTGATATAATGCCATCATCTCTTGTTGGTATTGCGTTTGTTCTTCTTTTGTCTTTGCTTCCTTCATCTTTTTCTGAACAGCTTCCATTTCAGGCTTAAACGCATCCATTTTCATTTTCATCTTTTGTTGCGAACGATAATTTTTTAACATAATCGGCATTAAAATTAAACGAACAAGAACCGTAATAGCGATGATTGCTAAACCATAGCTACCTGAAAAAATAGTGTTACCGAAAAATTCTAATAAAAATTCCATTGGTTTTACAAAGATACTATAGAAAAAACCTTCTTTGTTTTGCACAGCTTGACAACCACTAAGAACAAAAACGACAAGTCCTAGCATTGAAAACAGCTTCAAATTTTTCATTTTTCCACCTACTATTATTTATCAACTAAAGTGAAGTATACATTATAGGGTCTATTTTTATCAAATAGCAAGTGCTACTAATTCCATAGCATAAAAAAGATGCGAGCTTTAGCATCGCTAATATGTCCGCATCTATTTATTAATCTTATTATTACTCATGATGAATAACTACTAAATCTATCTCGCCTTAAACGTTTTGAAGCTCTGATTCCGCCATCTCAAAACGATAAAACTCATGGTGTAGCTCATCTCGGAAATGTTTGGGCGTTACCCCAGTATATTTTTTAAAGATGCGGGTAAAATAGCTTTGGTTACAGAAATGGAATTGATCTGAAATAGAAGTAATACTTTTATTAGTATGTCTAAGGTAGTACTGTGACTCTTCTACTCGACGAACATTTAGATATTCAACTAGTGTAATACCCACATGTTCTCTAAAAATACGTGATAAGTGACTAGTACTTATATGGAAGTTATTTGCGATGCTTTCCACTGTTAAGTCATTTTCCAATTCATCATTTATATACATAATTACTTTATTAACAGTCTGATGACGGAAAGTCGGTTGCTTGCGATCTGCTATAAAATAGACAAAGAAATCAATTAAATCATCAGCAAATTGTAAAAATTCTGCGTCTTTCATCTGATTTTCAATCATATCATTACAAGCAATATTAAAAGCAAACGCTTTCTTCGAAGGTACTTGATTGTCTAGCAATTTACGCGCAACAATTGACGACAAAACAGAAAAATAACTTCGAACAATTTTAATGACTTGTTTGCCAAAACGTATTGAAAGAATATCAATTAATTCATGCAAAGATTTCTTAGCCTTTGCAGATTCTAAATGGTAAATTTCAAATATTAATTTCGACTCAATATTAAAAAATTCTTCTACACCGATGTATTGGTTAATACTATCGATTTCTTGAAAGTATCTTTTAGATATCGTTTCTGACATAGAATGTTGATGTAGTTGCATAATCTTCCCCATCTTTCCTCAGATTGCACGAATCACTCTTATAATTTTTGACATCAATCTACTTATTTCAAATAAGAAAATAGTATCTCCTTATCTATTGTATGAATTGAGTCCTATTTCACAATTTTTTATTGAAATATAACTTCAAAATAACCTAACTAAACCACCAGTTACGAAAAAAATTAGACTATACAGTGAATTTTACCATATTCTGCGATTTCCTTTCAACCACATTTTGTCTTTCACACTAGTTCTAATTTATCATATATACATAGTAGAAACCTTGCAAACTCTTTTTTATACAATTAAATTTTACCATATACATACCAAAATAAATTAGTAATTATTTAAAATACATTACAGATTATGTAAGTTGTTTTGCACCTATATATTTCATCAATCGACATTTCTCTATTTTATTCCGAAATCTTCTCTATATAATTTATACGAATATGTAGTAAAATAGATGATAATACTATTTTTAAAAGTTTAGACGAGGTGTTAATAGTGGATCCAAAACAAATAGAAGAAATTATGGAGATTATTAAGGAGTTCTTCCCAGAGAATACTTCCATTGCAATTTCCGATACAAACGAATATCTATACTACCAAGCAAGCAAAAAAGTTGATTTAAAAATCAAACCTGGTGACCCAATTAAAGAAGGTTCAGCGGCTCATAAAGCGTTAAATTATGGGCAAAAGATAAGCTCTTACATTGAGCCTGATGTATTTGGAGTAGCCTATTACGGTATGAGTATTCCTTTAATGGAAGAGGGTGAAACTAAGGGGGCTATCACTGCTATCTTCCCACAGAAGCCATCAGCATTTTTAACGAACTACATTACAATAAAAATTGATGATTGCTGGTACCCAATCAAGCATGATCAAGTCATTTATCTTGAGACACAGCTTAGAAAAACATTTGTTAAAACAATGAGTCGTGAAGGTTATCACCGCTTAAACCTAAGTGATCTTGAGCTATTTTTAGCACCTGACTCATTTATACGTTGTCACCGTTCTTATATCGTTAACATTGACTACATTGATGAAATTCAACCAGATTCACATTCAACGTTTTTGTTAATCATGAAAGACGGTACTCGTATTCCTGTTAGCCAACGCTACGCAAGTTACTTCCGTCGTTCTTTAGGTTTCTAATTTTCTAAAGAGGCTGGGACAAAAAGAAAAATGTTAGACCAAGATGGTCTAACATTTTTTTGATTTTAAATGGGAAAATTCACTTTGATGAAGCGGAAAAGTTATTATCTCTTTTCGCTATTTTTCAAAATAAACGAGTTCTGTCCCCGCCTCTTTTTACTTATTGAAACATTACTTTTAAATGCTCATCATCCCAGTTTGGTATGCTATTGGTTAAAGCTCATTGGACGCGCACAGTCGGAACGGAAATCAACCCCTCATACTGTTGTTTATTATTTTATTTTTAGAATATTTCCTTAGTAGCTCTACATTAAAACGTTTTCTCTGTCGAAAATTCAATTTTATGCTCATTTTTCCTGTTTTTACTCATTTTAATGCTATTTCTAAAGTTTTTGTGACAATTTGGTGATAGTATTATTCAAATGGTTGGAGTCATACTACAACTGAATAAACAGAAAATTCTTACACGTTTTTTCTAGTTTTGTAATCGGTTTCCATCAAACTTTTTAGGGGAGGATTTTTTAATGGATGCAAATGTTCAAAAACGCCTAGGCTTAAAAGAACTTGAAAGTAAAATTGTTACTGCTGAAGAAGCTGCAGCGCTTATCTCTAACGGTGATGTAGTTGGTATGAGTGGATTCACTCGTGCAGGGGACGCAAAAGTGGTTCCTATGGCATTAGTTGAGCGCGCTAAAAACGAAAAATTCAAAATCGATGTATATACAGGGGCTTCTTTAGGACCTGAAGTTGATAAATACTTAGCTGATGCTGGTGTTATCCGCAAACGTGGACCATTCCAAGGAGATGCAACGATCCGTAATTTAATTAACACTGGTGATGTCCTATATGTAGACGCTCATCTTTCACATAACGCTGAATTAGTTCGTCAAGGAATTATTGGACCAATTAAATATTTAATTCTTGAAGCTGTTGCTATTACAGAAGATGGACTTATTATCCCAACAAATTCTGTAGGTAACTCACCAATCTTCGCTGATTACGCTGAAAATATTATTGTCGAATTAAATATCTCTCATCCAGAAGCTTTAATAGGTATCCACGATATCTATGTACCAGGTGAGCAAGGTCAACGTGAAGCAATCCCAATGACTGATGCTATGCAACGCATTGGTGACATCGGTATTAAAGTAGATCCAGCTAAAATTAAAGCGATTGTTATTTCTGAAGAGCCAGATGCTCCTTCATTAATCGTACCGCCAGATGAAGAAACTCAAACAATGGCGAACATTTTATTAGACTTCTTCAGCGATGAAATTAAAGCTGGTCGCTTAACAAAACAATTAATGCCATTACAATCTGGTGTAGGTTCTGTTGCAAACGCTGTACTTGACGGCTTCGCAAATTCAGAATTTGAAGATTTGGTTGTTGCTTCTGAAGTACTTCAAGATGCTGTATTCAACTTAATTGATGCTGGTAAAGTTAAATTTGCAGCAGCTACTTCAATTACACTGACTGAAGAATTACAGAAAAAAGTATATGGCAACCTAGAGAAATACGCTGATAAAATTTGCTTACGTCCACAAGAAATTTCTAACCACCCAGAGCTTATCCGTCGTTTGGGTCTAATCTCAATCAACACTGCTCTTGAATTAGATATCTATGGCAACGTAAACTCAACACACGTATCAGGTACTCGTATGATGAACGGTATCGGTGGTTCAGGTGACTTTGCACGTAACGCACGTCTAGGTATTTTCGTTACTAAATCATACGCAAAAGGCGGCGCTATCTCTTCAATCGTGCCAATGGTTTCTCACGTAGACCACACTGAACATGATGTTGATGTAATCGTAACTGAGCAAGGTATTGCTGATTTACGTGGTCTTGCACCACAAGAGCGTGTACCTTTAATTATCGAAAACTGTGCACACCCAGATTACAAAGAACAACTTTGGGATTACTATAACCGTGCGCTAGAAGCAACTGGCGGCCATCAAACACCTCATATTTTAGAGGAAGCACTTTCTTGGCACGTAAATCTTGCTAAAAACAAAACAATGAAAAAAGAAGTTGCTAAAGCTTAATTTTCATCATTCAGGAACGCTTCATAAGTTGAAAAACTTATGAAGCGTTCTTATTTTGTCGAAATGGTATAATAAGAGTGATATTCATTCTATCGGAGGAGCTATGAAGAAACTTATTTATTTGATTATATTCTTTTCATTTTTCGACCTATTTACCCAACTTCCTATCATGAGTACATATGCTGAATCCTTAGGGGCATCAGCCTTCATTACTGGACTAGCTGTAGGTATGTATTCCCTTTCCAATACATTTGGTAATATTATCTCTGGTTTTTTAACAGATCGTAAGGGACCATTCGTTATTTTAATCTTAGGTCTTTTAACGACAGGTCTTTCACTATCACTTTATAATTTAGTAGAAGATCCTATTGTTCTATTGATAGTCCGCTTTTTACATGGATTAGTTGCGGGCTTTATCGTTCCTGCTGCTTTCACATTTTTAGCAAATGCAACTGAGCAAGAAAAAAGAGGTAAGGGCAGTGCTATATCTGGAGCGTTTGTTGGTACCGCCGCAATAATCGGACCTGCATTTAGTGGAATTTTAGCGAGTCGTACTAGCGTACCATTCGTTTTTAATATAACAGCAAGCTTTATGCTCTTGTTGGGGATACTTTCCTTCTTTTTACTAAAATCAAATCAAGTAAAAAAAGAAAAATCTGCGCCAACTATAAACATTCCTATTCATGTACTATTTAATTCAGGTACATCAAAAGCCTTCTCTAGTGCATTCTTTTTAATGTTTTCTCAAGGGGTTATCGCCTATCTCCTTCCACTAAAAGTACAATCTTTAGGCTTTGATTCACGTTTAAGTGGGACTTTAATGAGTACATTTGGAATTATTGCTGTACTCGTATTTATTTTGCCGACTAACCGTATTTTCGATAAGGTTGCTCCAATTAAAACATTATCGCTTGGTATAGGTTTAATGGGGATAAGTCAATTATTAATTAGTCAGGCAGATTCAAGTACGTTACTTTATATTGCAATGGCCTGCTATGGTATCGGGTTTGGCTTCTTATTCCCATCAGTAAATTCACTTTTAATCGACTCTACGACTGCTGAAATTCGTGGAAAAGCCTATGGTTATTTTTATGCCTTCTTCTCTCTAGGAGTTGTCCTAGGTTCCTCATTGCTCGGATGGCTCTCACTAGGTATTGTCAGCGGCTTTATATTTACCGGAATTGTATTGTTGGTATTTGCAACTATCATCATATGTACACAAAAAAGACCTTCTCACGTAAAATGAGAAGGTTTTTTTTATTAATTCTTTTTTTCATGAATTTCTTCATGATAGTAATGGATACTTGTATGTCCTCCGCCTTCAGCAACCATTTCATTTGAAGCTATTTTTGTTGGAGAAGTTCCAGCTTCTGTCGCTACTTCAGTAGTTATACGCTCTGAAATGTTTTCGTGCATATCCATATTCGTTGTATTCAAATATGATGCTAATTTAGATTTTGCACTATTGAACATACTAAATGCTTTATCACGGTTTTCTTTTTTACTTAAATAAGATGCTGCTAAAGTTAATCCTACTATCACAACACCTGTTCCTTTACGTTTTGCCATTATAAATCCCTCCCAAAAAAAATATAGAAACTGGCCCTGTATAATATCTTTCCCTATTTTTAGAGGACTAAACATAATTTTTATATACGTTACAGCATATATAAAAAGAAAGAATTCATCTATAACCCTTCGCCTCCATCATATAAACAAAATTCATAGTACGTCTGTTTTTTTCCAAGACATAGTTAATGATCCTCCTACTAAAATTTATTGCACGTATCTATTTCTTACTTATCAGCAAAAGTTAGGAATAACATTTGATAAATGCCATTTATATAGTTAATTTTGGTAAATAACGATATTTTTGTAACTATTTATGACTATAAAGGACAAGCAAAGGGAATTAATGAATAAATACTAATATTAGGAGTGTGTTTTTTATGAAAGATTTAGACTCAGTATATGATTGGATAGACATGGTTTCATTAGTAGGTGGAGCTGGCCTCTTAACAGCACTAATTTATAGTGTTTTACTGTAATGAGTAGCATAGATGATTTGCAAAAAATCAATGATGCCTCGACATCATTGCGTCCGAAGGTTTTAACTTCTTTCAGTAAATGTTTTTACAAACATTTACCAAAAAAGTTAAAAGGCAATCCGCTTATCTAACAAGCAGATTGCCTTATTTTTATTGTTTTACATCATCATAAACATTAGATTTTTCAAATGCTGCTACTACATACGAACAAACAGCTTCCATTTTATAACCTTGCTCACGTGCATAAGCGGCGGCATGATCTAACAATTTTTTGGCCATACCTTGGCCACGGAGCTTATCTGATACATATGTGTGATCCATTACCATTACTTGGCCATCTTGCTGCCATGTAATTTCCGCTAATCTTTCCCCATCTTGCTCATAGACAAAAGCGCGCTTATTTCTTGTTAGCTGTTGTAATCGAAATTCCATTTCTCACCACTCCTTTTTATCATAGTAACATAGCTATTTACATTTTTACAAAGATGGTGGGTAGCACGAAAAAAATAAAAAAATCCGCTCACTTTCCTCTAACAATCAGGAGAAAGTGTTGCAGATTCTTTTCTATGAATTTAATTAAACCATGATGCAATTGTATCTTTTAAATTAGCAAAGAAATTTTTCACACTCGCCCAGAATCCTGTATCTTCCATTAGTGATCCGAATTTTTCTTTAATCGTACTGCTAATATCATCTAATTGTTTAGACCATTTACTAAAATCAATATCTAATTTACTAATTTTGTTCATCAAATCAACTAGCAATTGACGATCCTTGTCACTTAAATTAATTTCAAGCTTGTTTAATTGCTCTTGCACAATCTTTTCAACATCTTCTCGAGTTGCTGGCTTTGATTCTGCAATTTGTTTTTTGATTTCTGTTAGTAATTCCGCAACCTTGGCATCGTCCACGCCTGCCGATTGCGTTAGAGTAGTTGCTACTGATAGTTCGTCATTTGCAACATCTGTACGATCAGTATCAAGCTTTTCACCTGTTGTTACTTCGTAAGCTTTATATATTCCGACAAGCGCTGAATGACCTGTTACTGCTTTAGGTGCAGCCACCTGTACTGTAGCATCTTCAATACCTGCTGTTAGCATTGCATTTGCATACATTTCAGAAGTTACCTGTGTAATATTTGAAGGTGTAACAATTTCAATAACTAAGCCTTCTCCTGCATTCTTGCGCGTAATTTTGGCAGAAGAATACATACGAGAGCTTGAATTACTATCTTTAATATATTTAGCTAAGTCTTGACCTGAAACTGTTATTTCTTCAACTTCAGGCTCTTCGTTCACTTTTAATGACTTTTTAACAGACTCTTTTTCAGCCTCAGATAAGTTTGCACCATATACGACGATCGGTACCCCTAGTTTTTCATCAATTGCTTTAGGTGGCGTATTATCAGCTGCAAAACCTGTTGCTGGTGCCATCACGCCAAATACTAACATAGTCGCTGTTAATATTTTCATCCACTTTTTTTTCAAATTGTGTGACCCCTTTCGTTAGAAAACTCATTTGGCCTGTATAAATTATTCCATTATACAGTAATTAGTACGAAAAAAAGACGAGAAAGTTTCAATGTTTTCTCTCGTCATTTCTTTTATTCTGGCCGTAGACACCACTCTTTAGAATCTCCATCTATTCGTGGCTTCTCATGCCTTAAATTTCCTCTGTCCAACCGTCTTGCTGTTTCACCTTACCAGCTTTCATAAGTGTACCTAAAGCTCGTTTAAATGCACCTTTACTCATTTTAAACATTTCTTGAACTTCATCAGGTGAGGATTTATCGCCAAACGGCATTTTGCCCCCTACCTCTTGTAGATAATTTAAAATTTTTTGTGCATCACCTGAAATGCGCTCATGCTTACGTGGTAAAAGTGAACCATTCATTGAACCATCATCTTTTACATCAATAATACGAACAACTACGTCTTGTCCAAGACGAGGCTCTGCAATAAGCTCTGATTGATGGACAAAAATACGGTAAGGGTTTTCTACACCTAATAAAAATGAGCCAACTGGTAATAAACGATATGGACGTGCATTAATGTTTTTATTGTGCATTTCTTCAAATGCACCTTCATACAATTCCGAAATTTTTTCTTCAGTTGCTAAACGTCCAAATAAATCACCATTGCGGTCTGTGCGTAATGTCATAAATAAATGGTCACCCGGTGCTGGCCAAAGCTCTGTTATTGCAGGTAAATCTTCCGCTTTTACTAGCACCTCACGTGAAGTACCGATATCTACAAAAGCCCCTTCACGCTCAACTACTTTTAGGACACGAGCCCAACCGTATTCACCTTGTACGAAAGATGGGATAGCTGTCGTAGCCGCTAAATCACCACGACGATCTGCAAATAAAAATACTTCAAGGCGATCACCTACTGCAAGTGGCTCTGTTACCTCTGAAGCATTTAAAGGTAGTTCGTCAACTCCATTTGTTAAGATCCATTTCGATGTTTGTTGCTCCAATACAGTTAACGTAACAACTTCACCTGATTTTAATTCGTTCATATTGTCTTCCTTTCCCTCATACCATCATTTTCGCAAAAAACTTATCAATTATGCCTCGGCATAATTGCGTCCGGAGGCATTAACTTCTATAGCTTTCGCTACAAAAACATCTGTGAAACCAAGTTAGAAATTATGATGTGTTTTAGATGCCTCTAGTTTTTTCGCGATGTCCGGATTTTCTTCCATTACCTGTACAAGATCCGCAATTCGATCGATTGAATTCCAACTTAAATGATGTTCAATTCCTTCTACATCATTGTAAATTCGCTCTTCATCTACACCAATGATTCGCAAAAATTGCTCTAGAAGCTCATGACGCTGTACAAGACGTTTTCCAAGCTTTTCCCCTTTAGGTGTCAATGTAAGGCCACGGTATTTTTCATAAACTAAATAACCATCTTTATCTAATTTTTGAACCATTTTTGTAACAGAAGAAGGAAGAACAGATAATGCTTCAGCAATGTCAGACACACGAGCATACCCTTTATTATTGATTAATAAATATATTTGTTCGATATGGTCCTCCATACTAGGTGTTGGCATATCCTATTCCCTCTCTTTCCTTTTCTTACTCTCTAGTTTACTACAAGCTTGCCTTAAAAGTTAACTGAAAATACATATGCCAGAAAAACAACACATATGCACCTTAAAAAGAACCTACTTCATATGTTGACCCCCATATAGTTAGAATATTTATGTCAATGAAATTGAGGTATCTTTAAATAAAGTATTGTCTTTGGCAAACCGAGGGGTTGATTTCCGTGCCTGGAACGGAAATCAACCTCATTTAATGCATCACATCATTCACTCAGATTTCCTTGACCATTTTGTTTTTCAAAAACATGAAGAGCCAACTTCATATAGAAGTTGGCTCCGCCTTATGTCGAGGATACTTATTTACCACATGTAATGCATGAATAATCTCTTTATTGATTCGTTCGATATTTTCAGGAGTATTCATCACTTTAAATGCCTCATCTCGGGATTCCATAGATGTAACATACTTACTAGGCAATGCATTCAGTGTAAGTGCCACTGCGTCAAGTTCACAGACTTCACATTTACAAAATGTTTGATATTCCGGTCCTCGTAGTAGAAAACTTACTAAACCACGCACAATTTCCTCTGTAACATTTACTAAAATAGGATCTGACATTTCAAACCTTCGCCTCATTTATATTTAATTGTTACATTATTCCTGAAACCATAATAGCGTTAACAAAGTTTTTTTTCAAGAATCACTAGTAGCATCTATATCAATAAATATCACTAGCTCCTTAGAGTGATTATTTTCCTACAAGCTACCACTGGATTATATCTTATTCACTATTTCTTAGTTTTGATTAATCGTAATGAGTTAAGCACAACTAGTAATGTAGCACCCATATCTGCAAAGATTGCAATCCATAATGTTAGCCACCCTGGGATAACGAGTAACAGGGCAACTAATTTTAGGGCTAGGGCAAATATAATGTTCTCTTTTATGATGCGTAATGTTTTTCTACTTAAGCCAATTGTATAAGGAAGCTTCGTTAAATCATCACCCATTAATGCGATATCCGCAGTTTCCAGTGCTGCATCAGTGCCAGCACCTCCCATTGCAATACCAACATTAGCTGAGGCAAGTGCAGGTGCATCATTGACACCATCTCCTACCATTGCCACTGCGCCAAACTGTTCACGTAATTCTTTAATGGCCATTAATTTTTCTGCTGGTAATAAACTTGCCCTTACATCTGTCATATTTAAAGAAGTTGCAATTGCCTGTGCTGTTGGTTCTGCATCACCCGTTAGCATAACTTTATGCTTCACTTTTAGACCATTTAATTTATTCAGGACATCTTTACTTTCTTGTCGTAATTGATCAGCAATACCAATCATCCCAATAAACTGATCATTACTAACAGCTGCTACAACTGTTTTACCCTGTTTTTGAAGTTTTTTAACCTGTTCTTTTATCATTTCATCAACAGTCGTTAATGTAGCAATCCATTTTAAGCTCCCTACATAGATTGTTTGACCATCTACCGTTGCATAGGCACCCTTGCCTGTTACGGATTGAAAGTCTGTTGGTATAAGCTCTGTTAAATTTTTATTATGCAATGCCTGTAAAATAGCTTTTGCTAATGGATGTTGCGATTGTTTTTCAACTGCTGCTACTAGCTGTAAAACATAATCCTCAGACATCTCTTTCGATGTAAAAATATCTGTTACAGCAGGTTGACCTTTTGTCAGTGTACCTGTCTTATCAAATGCTATTGCTTCAATATGACCAAGCTGCTCTAAATGAATGCCGCCTTTAATAAGAACACCCTGTCTAGCTGCATTCCCAATGGCTGTAACAATAGCAACTGGAGTAGAAACGACTAGTGCACATGGACAACCTACAACAAGGACTGCTAATCCTTGATAAATCCAATGTTGCCAATCACCTATGAATAAAGGTGGTATAACCGCTACAAGTAAAGCAATAACCATAATTGCAGGTGTGTAGTATTTCGCAAAGCGATCTACGAACTGCTGTGAAGGTGCTTTTTCTGCCTGTGCTTCTTCAACAAGATGTATGATTTTTGCAATTGTTGTGTCCTCTACTCGTTTTGTCACACGAACCTCTAGAGCACCTTCTTCATTCAGAGTCCCCGCAAATACTTCGTCATCGATTGTTTTACTAACCGGAATTGATTCACCTGTAATCGCCGCCTGATTCACCGCTGACAATCCACTGACTACAATTCCGTCCATAGCAATTTTCTGACCTGGTTTAACGATTAAAATATCACCAATCTCAATTTCTTCCGTTGGCAATTCCATCTCATGGAAATGCTCACCATGTGCACGTTTTATCGTTGCTGTAGGTGGAGCTATATCCATTAGCTGACGAATCGATTGACGAGCCTTATCCATTGAATATGCTTCAAGCGCTTCACTTACTGCGAATAAAAAGACAACAACGGCCGCTTCTTCCCATTCTCCTATAATGGCTGCACCTATTACTGCAATGGTCATCAGCGTCTTCATATCAAATTCAAAGCGTGCTAGATTGCGGAAGCCTGTTTTAAAAATTCCAATCCCCCCAACTAGAATCGCGATAATAAACATCCCAATAGTTAGCGGATCAGTTTCACTACGCATTGCTCCAAACACATATCCAAGCACTACGAATAACAAAGAGATTCCAGCTAATATATTTTCTGTTTTTCGATAAAAAGGTGTTGATTTTTCAATTGTTCTTGCAGTTGATTGGGATACTTTTATGCCGTCGAAGGCACCTGCTTCTTCAAGTTGATCAACGTCAATGTTACCAACGACTGTTATTTTAGAAGCACCAAAATTCACTTGTGCTTCCTGGACCTCTGGAATAGCCTTCACATTTTTTTCGAACTTTGCTGCACAGCTGGCACAGGATAAGTTTTGTAGCCTATATTCTTGTTTATTTGGTATCGCTGCCATTTCCAATCCCCTCTTTCACATGTTCGTAGGCAACCGTTACAATTTGATACACATGCTCATCAGCTAAAGAGTAGTACATTTGCTTTCCTTTGCGATATGACTTCGCTAAATTATTATCTTTCAAATAACGTAAATGATGCGACGCTGTTGCTACTGACGATCCGATAATAGAGGCAACATCGCAAACACACAATTCATCCTCGACCGTTAAGGAATACGCAATTTTAAGTCTTGTTTCATCAGATAATGCCTTTAAAAATTTTGCTACCCCTGATAGATCTGGCATTTGTCGTTGTATCTTAATGACCGCTTCTTCATGGACTTGTGTTATTTCGCATACTTCTTTTGGCATTTCCTCACCTCATTCAAATGTTTGTTTGATTGTTTTCACTATAACATAATATTCCATCATATTCAAACTAATATTTGAATGTAAATGATTTATATCACAAATTTAAAAATTACTTTATTTAAATTGCTAACACATAAATATAAAAGTAAAAAAGCTATCACTTCAATGTGATAGCTTTGGCATATTGTTGTGATAAAGAAATTATGGTGACATATTAAACAAAGTGGAGTTTAATAAGGCATGCTAAAAGGTTGATTGGAGTGGAAACTGAGCGACTCCTTGGGGATCAGCAATAGAGGAACGAAGGCTAAAACCATCACATCCTGTGATAACGCCTTCGTGACCAACATCGGTGCCGCTGCCGCTTCGCTTCAGCGCAAAAGACATCTGTTGGCCCAAGCGGCTCATCGGACACCCCAGGAAGTTTTGCTCTGTGCGAAAGCGAAGCGGCAGCGATAAAAGCGCTCAGTCGGAACGGAAATCAACCCCTCGCTTTGCTGAGAAACCATGTTTTCTTAATATAAAACCCTATAGATTCTTATAGCATCTCTTCCTACTGTGCTTTTAATAGCAACGTTTTACCTTTAATATCTTCTTTTCTCACAAACGTTTGATGATAATCTCCATTAGCCCAATCCATTACTTGATCTTGATACCAAGCAGATTTTACATGTCCGCTCTGTCCAGGACCAACGATATGATAGGCTGAGCTTAAATCACCAACATCTACAACAAAGCGCCATGATGCTCCGTGATTAACGTTTCCAGCTAGATCATTATCAGCAGCCTGAACAGTAACCTTCGAACCACCAATAGGAACCTTCTTAGCATTAAAGTATGCCGCAAGAATTGGCGAAGCTTTACCTAATGTATGATCAAAGGTAAGTTGATGGAAGTTACCCCATTTCCATTTCGATACGTTTTTACCGAATTGATCTTCTATTTGGTCCACAGTGAGCTCTAACGCCTTGTAAACTGTTACATCGACTCCACCCTGCTCCTCAATCCATATGCTCTTCTTACCTTCATAAGCTGTACGTAAAAGCTGGTCTGTAATATTAAATTTCCCATACATTAATTCATACATATCTTCTGGCATCTGATCTTTAAATAAAACTTCCTGTAACTTTTCCATCAATGTATGGAACACTAATGGCGCCCCTGAATCCTTTGCATCTACCATATCCCAATTCTCTAATAAATTAATAACATCTTTATATTTTCCATCCCGATCTTGTGCTTTTATCGATGTTAATAAGTATGGTAAAAACTCACGGGCATATAGGTTATGCTGATCCATTTGTAAATTCATCATGTCTTCCACAGTTAAAGAATCATTGGCCTTTAGAACTTCCTTAATTCGTTCAAAACGATACGGCTGAGCCCAGAAATCTGTTATATGATAAGGATATTCTTCTCCAATAACTTCATTATTCGCTGTTGCAATAAAGCCTTCATCTGGGTTTACTACAGTCGGTAGCTCATTCCACGGGATAAAACCGTCCCACCCATATTCACTAGAATCACCTGGTACTGGTAATTGTCCGTCTCCTTGTTTTCGAATCGGTATTTGACCATTCGCTTTATAAGCAATCGTGCCATCCTTTGATGCAAAAACAAAGTTTTGAGCTGGTGCTTTAAAATCCTCTAACGCTTTGTCAAATTCATTCCAGGATTTTGCCTTATTAAAGCCTAGTACAGCACGTAGCTCTGTCGTTGGTTGCAGTGCCGTCCACTGCATCGAAAATTGTGCTGTAGGCTTAGTATCTTTAAAAGCTAAATCTGTCATGATTGGACCATGACGTGTGACAACGACTTCAAAATCTACCGTTTCTCCATCCTTTACCTTAATCGGTTCATCACGTACCTTTGCTTGCTCCCAATTGCCATCATAGCGGAACTGCGTTGGATTATTCGGATTTGGTATTTCAATATATAAATCCTGTACATCAGGTCCAACATTCGTTACCCCCCATGCAATGTTATCGTTGTGGCCTAAAATAATACCTGGAATACCTGCAAAGATTACGCCACTAACATTTTGCTCAGGCGATTGTAGGTGCATTTGATACCAAATTGAAGGTGTACTTAATCCTAAATGTGGATCATCCGATAAAATTGGCGTACCGTTTTTTGTTTTCTTCCCTGATACTACCCAGTTATTACTGCCGTTAAATTCATTTGGCAAAAGATCTGCATTAAAATGCCCTGCCACGGCTACGGGATTTTCTTTATTTGCCTCTATTATAGATGAAGCGTTTTCAGGATATTTTATAAATAATTCTTTTGCTTTTTCTTCATCAAAGTTTTGTAAAGCCCAATGCCGGAAAGCAAGCGTATTCCAATTCCCCCCTAAGTCATAGGCCATATATTTACCAATAGTAAGAGAGTCTACAACGGACCATTCCTCTGGTTCGTAGCCTAGTAATGCAAATTCATAGCTTAATGTATTATTTTTCTTTGCCTGTGCAATAAAAGCATTGACGCCATCTGCAAACCACTCAAGAACCTGCCTACTTTCTGCATCATAGGTAGATAATGATTTTTCAGCTGCATCACGCAAGCTAAACGTTCGGAAATGTTTGTCAGTATCAATAGTTGCCTCACCGATTATTTCCGATAAACGACCGCTAGCCTGTCTTCGTGCTAAATCCATTTGAAACAGTCGATCTTGCGCTTGAACATAGCCTTGCGCACGATACAAATCTGCATCTGTCTTAGCAAAAATATGAGGGATTCCCTTGTCATCCCTTGTGACAGTTACATCTTCATCTAGCACGCTCAACGAAAGCTCTCCATCAATTACTGGTTTTGATTTATTCATAAACCATGTAAACCCGATAAATGCAACAAGAGCTACTATGGCTAAAAATCCTGCAATAGCTAGTAGCCACTTTTTCCATGTAAACTTTCTCACATCTCAACCCCCTTTTTGCAATATATTCTTTTACCTTTTAAAGATTCGAAGTTTAATGTTTATTGCTTTGCAGTATAAAAAAAATCGTATTTCCTTTTAGAAAATACGATTTTTTATGGTGTTGAAAAACTATTGTCATATTAAAGAGGCTCTTTGTGAATGTTATAGATAAGGATGGTTTCCATTCCAGGCTAATAACCTCGCTGCGAACGCACTTCCTCTACCTATGCTTCCATTACATTTCACTTTCGTACAAAATATTTATGTTGCAAAAGTTTCGTTCTATCACTAAAAATTAGACAATCGTGCCAGAAGATAAAAGATATGTGAAGAGGTTGATTGGAGTGGAGGCTGGGCGACTCCTCGGGGATCAGCGAAAAAAAGGAACGAAGGCTAAAACCATCACATCCTGTGATAACGCCTTCGTGACCAACATCGGTGCTGCTGCCGCTACGTTAACACTACGCTTTCGCGCAAAAAACATCTGTTGGCCCGAGACCCTGCAGCGGAGCGAAGCGGCTCATCGGACGCCCCCAGGAAGCTCTGCTCTGCGCGAAAGCGAAGCGTCAGCGACAAATGTTTTATCTGTGTGAAAGCGAAGCGACAGCAACAAAGCGCCCAGCCGGAACGGAAATCACCCCCTCGTTTTGCCGAGGAGCCATACTTTAATTGATCATTTTATTGTTCATAAATCTTAGTTATTAAGCTGTAATTCAATTGGACAATGATCACTGCCCATAATATGTGAATGAATGCTTGCCACATTAATTTTGTTTTTTAGTCTTTCTGAAACAATAAAGTAGTCAATACGCCATCCGATATTACGCTCGCGCACTTTATTCATATAAGACCACCATGTATAGTGATCTGTTGTATCTGGATACATGTAGCGGAATGAATCTACAAAACCACTTGCCAATAGGTCCGTCATCTTTCCACGTTCTTCATATGTAAAACCTGAATTACCAACATTAGACTTCGCATTTTTCAAATCAATTTCCATATGAGCGACATTTAAATCGCCACAGTAAACTATAGGTTTCTTAGAATCTAGCTCTTTTAAATATAGCGCTAATCGATTCTCCCACTCTAAACGAAGGGGTAATCTAGCTAAATCACGCTGTGAATTTGGGGTATAAACATTCACTAAGTAAAAATCTTCATACTCAAGTGTAATAATTCTCCCCTCTTCCTGTGATTCATCCTCACCAACTCCATAACGTACTGAAAGTGGGGTACGTTTTGTAAAAATGGCTGTACCTGAATAACCTTTCTTCTGTGCATAATTCCAATACTGCTCATATCCCTCAAGTGAAATATTCACTTGTTCAGCCTGACACTTTGTTTCTTGAATACAGAAAAAATCTGCATCTACATGATTGAAGAAATCTAAAAATCCTTTACCTAAGCACGCTCGAATTCCATTAACATTCCATGATATAAACTTCATTTTCTGTTTCACTCCTCAAAAAAACGCCCTCCACCATTAGTGAAGGGCATAGCATCCTATAAGTCGTCACCAACGATTTTCACTTCTGTTTCTAAGTCGATGCCATACTTTTCTTTAACTACTCGCTGTACCATTTGGATTGTTGCTATATAATCAGTAGCCGTTGCATTACCTTTATTAACAATAAAGCCTGCATGCTTCGTTGATACCTCTGCAGCACCTACGCCTTTTCCTTGTAAGCCACTATCTTGAATAAGCTTGCCTGCAAAGTGACCTGGTGGGCGCTTAAAAACACTCCCTGCAGATGGGTATTCTAACGGTTGCTTAGATTCTCGCTGAAACGTTAAATCAGCAATTTTAGCATCAATTTCTCCCTGCACACCTTTTGCTAATTGAAATTCGGATGATAATACATAATACCCCTTCTTGGCAATGATACTTTGACGATAACCAAGTTCAAGATCTTCTTTTGATAATATTAAAATTTCTCCTTCTTTTGTTAACACTTTCGAAGAAATAATAATATCCTTAATTTCACCACCATATGCACCTGCATTCATTGCCATAGCTCCACCAACTGAGCCAGGAATACCACATGCAAATTCAAAGCCTGTCAAAGATGCTGACGCTGCCAATTTCGATACATCCTTTATAAGTGCACCGCTTTGCGCGTAAACATGGTCACCATTAATGCGAATTTCATCTAAAAGTGAAAATGTAACAACGATTCCTCGATGACCGCCATCACGAACAACCATATTAGATCCATTACCTAACATTAATAAAGGTATATTATTCTTGTGAGCATAGCGAATAACAGTTGCTGCCTCTTCCTCTGTTTCAGCGAGAACGAAAATATCCGCTTTACCACCTAATTTTGTCATAGTATATTGCTGTAATGATTCATCTAACTTAATATTGGCTGGATTAATGCTCTGTGCTAAATCCTCCGCCCATTGTTCTTTTGTCATGAGAGCTAATTCCTTTCTAACGTCCTTCTTACTCTACACTAGTATGGATTTAGAACCCGTATTTGACAAGTAAAATGAAGGGTATTTTTTATCTCACCTTACCAGATCTCCCTGTGCAAAGATGATGAATATGATAAAGAAAATTCATGGTCACTAGAGTTACATATGGCCATTGTTTTTTTATCCATCAAAAATTTCGAGATAGACCTCAAACTTTTAAAGCCAGCTTGTTGCCCATGATTCGATATTACGGATCGCTCCTTCTAGTCCCCGACCTTTATCCGTCATAGAATACTCAACACGCACCGGTACCTCTGAATATACTTTCCTTTCAACAAGCCCTTCTTTTTCTAGCTCCTTTAAACGTTCAGATAATAAACGACCACTTACTGGTAACGCAGATTCAATCTCATTAAAGCGCTGCGGTCCATCTAATAATTGATATAAAATTAGCCCTGTCCAGCGTTTTCCGATTAAATCCATTGCTTTAGCTAAACGAGGACATAAATTTGTCTCACTCATTTTGTTCACCTCTTATGTACTCTATTGTAACGATTATTTTTAAAAAAGTAAATTTGAAGTAACTTATTTACTTACAGTAATCTATTTACTATTTTGAATTTGATTACTAAATGTAACCTATAGTTTTTTTCATTTTTGGGATTACTATAGATTCAACTTCTACTATATAGATGCACATGATTTCATTATTATGACTACTTCCATTGTTTATCACCTATCTGAAAGATAAGATTATCTATCTAGCGATGCATTTGTTAAAACGGAAACTATGTATATAAATTGGCTGGTTTAGGGTGAAGGCTAGGGCTACTCTAGAAAGCGTATAGTTAGAACGGCAAACACTCCCAAGCTATGTTGACAAACCTGCTTTCATGGAGCATGGTTTTTCATAATTACCAAGTATTCACAAAATAAACCTTTTTCATTGTCATATTTTATCATTTTTTCTAAAAGTCCATTGAATATCCGAATTGTTTAATTTATTATTCATGTAAGATACTGTTTTATGGGGCTTTTCCAATGAAAAAGTATGCGATTGATTTTAATCATTCAACTATTGACTTTTCTGTACGACAAATGATGGTATCTAAAATATATGGTGAATCGTACAATGCAGAAATAGCTATGTCAGATATTGAACAAATGGAGGATGTAAAATATCATTTACAATCGCAGTTGCTAATGTTTCCACAAAAAACTTTGATCGTGATGTCATCTTGTATCTTCTACTTTTTTAACGCTGACATTTATCCAAAAAATTTGTTTACATCTACATATATTGAAAACTAGAAGATAAGAAATTTGCTTTACATGGATATTTAACTAATCAATTATGCCTCTGCATAATTCCGTGATATCCGCTGAAAGAAGTTAAAGACATAACGAAGCCTATCCCTATTAAACAGTATATACAGGGAACAGTGTAAATACATGGGCGCAAGAAGTACATGGATTCCAAACGAAGGCACAAATTGACCTTCGAGATTTTAATCTAGTTTATAATACTCTCCTGAAAACAGGTGATGTATTAATTAGTGATGTAATTGATATTATGGTGGATCTTGAAATAAATCTTTTATAACGACTTCTAGAACAATGTTTCGTAGATTGGAGGACTTTTATGTTTTGGTTTGATGAATTCTCTTTTATACCCAGTTTTATTTCAATAATGTTTTTTATCGTGCTCGGTATTATAGCATTTACTATTATTAAAGGTATCTTTCAATGGTCGAAAAACAACAATGAACCATTATTAACAGTACCCGCTAAAGTCGTAACAAAACGTTCAAACACTAGTGGAGGTTCTGGTAACTCTAGTGCTCATACATCGTACTATGTAACGTTCGAAGTACAAAGTGGGGATCGTCTAGAATTAAAAATGAATGGTCGTGATTATGGGCAGCTTGCAGATAGTGACTATGGCTTATTAACATTTCAAGGAACACGTTATCATACGTTTGAGCGACACAAAAAGGAGAGCAGCGTTTAACAACGCACTCTCCTTTTAACATTTCATCATTATTTAATTAAATATTTACCAGTGCCGCCTTCTGTATCTCCTAAATATTCGATATTGCTACCTGCAGGAATGACTTTTTGTGCATCCTTAGCAGAGTTGTAAATAATTTTTGTATTTGCTGGGAATGGTGCAAATGACCAGTTGTTATCCGCAGCAGGATTAATTGTTTTGTTTGCCATAATGTAATCAATTACAGCTTGACGATTTTCATAAGCATAGTTTGTTATATTAGAGCCATCTTTATTTTTAAATGTGGCACCGTAAGAACCACCTACGCGGTAATTGTTCGTAATAATGATAAATTCCTGATTTAAATCAATTGGTTTACCATTGTATTGCGCGTTTTTAATACGATTTGCTTTTCCGTTTACTAGAACACCTCGACTATCATATTTCGCTGGTGATGTTACGTCGATTTGATATGTTAAGCCATCTAATACGTCAAAATTGTAAGAACGTGCCTCTGGGTCAATAATATTTTGTTCTTCAGTCTTATTTGGATCAACTGTTGCAAAAATACCAGCAGCCATTTCTAACCATTCAATTGCTTGTGCTCCTGTTACTTTAATCGTTGCAACAGTATTATCGTAAACATAGATATCTGCCATATTTTTAATCGCAAGCGGACCTACAGGAATGTTTGTGTAATCTGTAGGGTTATTACGAGAGCCTGCCTTGAAAGGAGCAGCGGCAGAAAGAAGTGGTGTTTTTTCATCGGCAGTACCTTTTAATTCTTTTTCAATAAACCATTTTTGAGCTTGTGTCACAATTTGAATAGAAGGATCATCTTGAACCATTGAGAAGTAGCTATGGATTGGTGCAGTTGTCTCACCAACAGGCTGACGAATATACTTTAACGTACCTTCATGTGCTTCTTTAATTGCATTTAAAACTGTTTTAGATGGTTGTAAGCCTTCTTGTTTGATAGAACGGATAGAGCCTTTTCCATCCACTACAACCCATTTAGAGCCTTGTTGTTCTAGTTTTAAATCAATAACCCCGAGATAGCTACCATAGCTTCCCGCCATTACTGTAGGTACTCCGTTAATCGTCCCTTTTTCTTGAACAACATTTTTAAGATTTTTATAGTCACCTGGGAATGTTAAATGAGAGTGACCTGTAATTAAAGCGTCGACCCCTTCAATCTCAGAGATTTGGTATCCTACGTTCTCGTTACCTTTTACGTAAGTATCCTCACCAATACCTGAGTGTGAAAGTACTACAATTACGTCTGCACCTGCTTTTTGCATTTCTGGTACAACCTCTTTCACCGCTTCAACTGGTTCTTGCATTTCTACTTTTCCTGCTAAATGGATAGCATCCCATTCAACAATTTTCGTTGGTACGATACCTGTAACGCCAACTTTAATTGTGTGCTTTTTACCTGTATTGTCTACAACCTCTTTATCAAGAATTACATAAGGTGTATACATATGTTTTTTTGTTTTAGCGTCGTATGTGTTTGCATTTACGACTGGATATTTTGCATCATTTAATACTTCATCTAAAAACTCTAAACCATAGTTGAACTCGTGGTTCCCTAAAGTTCCACCATCATATTTCAGTGCATTTAGTGCTGCAATAGCTGGATGAACTTCACCTGGCTTTAGGACGTTCTCTAAAGCTTTATATGATCCTAGTGGCGTTCCTTGAATTAAATCGCCATTATCAAATAATAATGTGTTTGGATTCTTAGCACGGGCTTGTTCAATTAATGTTGCTGTGTTTGCTAAACCTATATCAGCTGATTCTTTATCTAAGAAATAATTATAATTTGCAAGGTTTGTATGAATATCTGTTGTACCTAAAATTTGAAGATCCACTTTAGTTGTAGATGTAGGTAATTTGTATTCAGCTACGAAACGTTTAATAATACTTTGCATTTGTTCAGTTGTTACATAATCTCGAGGACGAATTGTGTTATCCTCAAAGCCTTGTAATATGTTTGCTGTAACGGCATTTGCTAAATCTTGCTTATGCGTTGTAGCAACTTGATCTGCATCTGTAAACTTATCTAATACAGAAAGAGGAGCATTTTCATTGACTAATCCACGAGCAGAAATAACAAATGCTTGTTGACGTGTCAATTTATCATTTGGGCCAAACAGTGTTGTCGTTTTACCTTTAATAAGCTTTAATTCTACTGCTTTTTCTACATACGGGGCTAAATCCTTAGAGACGTCAGTGAAGGCAATTTTAGAACCATCACCTAGCTCTACATTTAAGCTTTCTACTAGTTCTTTCACGTAATCTCCACGTGTCACATCGCTTGATGCAGCATTTGCGGAAAGACCAAATGGTAACACCGTGAATAGAACAAGTAACATCGCTAAGAATTTAGTCATTAATTTCTTATTCATGAAACAACCTCCCTATAAATCTAATATTTTCCTGACATTTCTATTATATTATACTAATTGCTTTATTAACTGAACAAATAGTCCTAATTGTATGTATTTTTAAATGAATAGCAAAACACTTTACTAGAAAATGATAGAATAATATTATTTCATATTTTTTTCACACAATATGATGTTATTAAATGTAAATCGAAAATATGCGCATAGTACCAATATTTTAGACCTCTTCACCATTACCATACCTCTATGAAAGAAATAAAAAAAGTCCTCTCAAATTAGAGAGAACTTTTATTAAAAAATAATTTATTATGCGTTTACAGTTTGTAAAGATTGAGCTACTTTTTTAACCGCTTCTAGGCCGTTTGCAATAATTTCTTGTGCTTTATCTTGTGAGGCATTGTGACCTTCAATGATAACCTCTTCGATAATTTCCATACCGAACATGCCTACAACATTTTTGATGTAGTTAACTGACATTTCCATTGGTTGTGCTTCAGGTGCAGAATAGTAACCACCACGAGCATTTAAAATCACAACTTTTTTGTCACCCATTAAGCCTTCTAATTGACCGTTTTCATTATATTTAAATGTATAACCAGCTTGGAATACATAGTCAATGAAAGTTTGTAATTTTGCTGGGATTGTTAAATTCCAAAGTGGGAAAGCAAAAACAACTACGTCAGCTGCAGTTAAAGCATCCATAGCTTTTTGTTTTGCTGCTAAAAGACGTGATTCGATGTCAGTTAACGCTTCACCGTTTTGAACTTTACCAAAAGCATTGAAAAGATCTTGACCGAAATAAGGCATATCTTCTGAAAATACGTCAAACGTTGTTACATTTACGCCTTGTACATTTTCCATAAATGTGTCATACATTTTTGTTGAAATACCATCTGGACGGTTGTTAGCTTTTACTACTAGTACATTCATTATATAAATTCTCCCTTAAAATCAAAAGTTTAATATCTCGAATTCAAGATATATAAGTATATTAAAAAACTTTGCGTAAAAAGTCAACGCTAGTAGACTCAGACTTTTGACTGAAATGCGGATATTTCAAAATATTTACACCATAACGTAGGGTTGATTTCCTTGGGGCGTTCGATGAGCCGCTTGGGCCAGC
>NZ_JBNNTW010000006.1:30713-135630 GCF_050279145.1 Lysinibacillus sp. NPDC094177
CGGCAGATGTTTTTTGCGCGAAAGCGCAGTGTTAACGTAGCGGCAGCGGCAGATGTTTTTTGCGCGAAAGCGCAGTGTTAACGTAGCGGCAGCGGCAGATGTTTTTTGCGCGAAAGCGCAGTGTTAACGTAGCGGCAGCGGCAGCGGAACCGATGTTGGTATCGAAGGCGTTAACACAGGACGTGATGGTTTTAGCCTTCGTTCCTCTATTGCTAATCCCCAAGGAGTCACCCAGTCTTCACTCCAATCAACTTTTCCACATGTTATGCGTTTTTACAAAGGTCATCCCTTTTTGTAATAAGCTATTAAAGCATATATTTTAGATATGGATAGGTACCTTACTAATCTGATTAGCTCTTAATCTGCTCCAACAGGATTAAAATTTACAACTATCATCTGTACAAACTCCGCCGCCTTCGCCTGCCATTTTTAATCCTGGTTGTAAGCCTTCTTCCTCTGCTACTTTACGTAATGTTTCTTCAAATACTTCTTGAGATTGTGCTCCAGAAATACCGTACTTACGGTTTAACACAAAGAACGGTACCCCTCGTACGCCAAGCTGTAGTCCTTCTTGTATATCTGTCTCTACTTCTGTTTTAAAATCATCGTTAGAAAGAACCTTTGCAACTTCTTCACGATTCAAACCTATTTGCTCAGCAATATCGATTAATACATCATCCTGGCCAATACGCTTTGCTTCAATAAAGTAATTATATAATAGTGCTTCAACAAGCGCGGTAGCATCCCCTTGTTGTTCTACCCATTTTACTAGACGATGCGCTTTTAATGTATTTTCCTCCATTAAATTTTCAAAGTTGTAATCTAAACCAACTTCTTTAGCGCGGGCGGCAACACCTTGCGTCATTTCCTTTGCTTTTTCTAGTGACATTCCATACTTTTTCGCCAATGCTTCATACGTAGACACATTTGTATCCACAGGTGTTGTTGGGTCAAGTTGATAGCTTTTATATACGAGCTCTATCTGTCCTGCAAAACCAGTATCCTGAATCGCCTGCTCTAGTTGCTTTTTACCAATATAGCAAAATGGACACACATAATCTGACCAAATTTCAATTTTCATAGCTAGTCACGCTCCTTTTGCTACATTGTAGCGATAGTAATTACAATAAGGCAATTTTTATGCTCCATTGCATAAATTTTCAAAACAATCTACATACTGAACATAAAAACAATGTGAGGGTTATGTATGACACAATCTCTTTGGCTCGGAACAATTGACCCCGTTTCCCTACCATCTCTTCCTGCGTCAACAACTTGTGATGTATGTATAATCGGTGGAGGATTGACGGGACTATATACAGCTTATGTCTTAGCAAAATCAGGTGTAGATGTGGTCTTGCTTGAGGCAAATTCTCATATCGGTCATGGTACGACTGGTCATTCAACAGGAAAATTAACTGCACAGCATAGCTTAGTTTATGCCAACCTTATTGAAAAACTTTCTGTAGATGAGGCAAAGCTCTATTATCAGCTCAACCAAATAGCTGTAGAAAAAGCATTACAGTTACTCCCTAAGGAAAGTATTCAACAAGTAGATTCATTGCTTTATTGCCAAACAAAAGAAGGCTATGCTCAATTATTAAAAGAATGGAATGCCTATAAAGTATTAAATATTAAGGCGAAAATCACTTCTGATACAGAGCTTCCCTTCCCAATTACAAAAGCACTTAGCATGTCCCAGCAGGCTCAAATACATCCTGTAGAAGTTTGTAATTTCCTTGTAAAAGGAGCATTATCAATGGGCGCAAAACTCTATACAAATACCCGTGTTCAGCAATTAAACATACCACAAAATAGCTTACATACCGCAAATGATATGTCGGTTCAATACAATAAGCTTATTTTGTGCTCACACTATCCAATCGAAGCCTTTAGAGGGCTTCAGCTTTTTAAACTTTCTAACAGTCGCTCCTATATGGTTGCTAGCAAAATTACTGATACACTACAAGGTCAATATTTATGCGTAGATAATCCTACTCGCTCTATTCGGACGGCTACCATAAACAACGAGCATTATTTAGTATTAGGTGGAGCTAATCATATTGCAGGTGAAACAACCAATACGGAGCCCTATTATGAGGCCATTCAAAATGAAATGAAGGCGCATTTCGATCAGGATCCAATCTATCGCTGGTCAGCTCAGGACATTGAAACACCTGATATGGTCCCTTATGTTGGAAGGATTACACAGTCCTTGCCTAATGTTTTCATTGCAACTGGCTATCGAAAATGGGGAATTTCGAATTCTTTTGTAGCTGGAGATATACTAGCCTCTTTGATAACAGGAGCAGGGAATGAGGATGGTGCAATACCTCTTTATTCGCCAGCACGTACAAAATTTGGGGCTCAGTTTATGCAAATGCTAAAGGTAGGAGGCTTCGTAGCCAAGGAGTTCGTGACAGGCTATGTTAAACACGCCAATACACCAACTTGCACGCATTTAGGCTGTAAAACAAAATGGAATGAAGCAGACGAAACTTGGGATTGCCCTTGTCACGGTTCTCGCTTTAATGCCAAAGGGGAAGTTCTTGAAGGTCCTGCTGTTCACCCATTAAAGTTAGAATAAAAAAGAGGTTGCCTTTTTCAGGACAACCTCTTTTTCATTATTTCAATGCATCAGTTAAAACTGGCACGATTTGTTTTTTACGAGATACAACACCCGGTAGAAGAACGCGATTATTTACAAGCT
Organism: Lysinibacillus sp. NPDC094177; assembly: GCF_050279145.1. Lineage (NCBI taxonomy): Bacteria > Bacillati > Bacillota > Bacilli > Caryophanales > Bacillaceae > Lysinibacillus > Lysinibacillus sp. NPDC094177. Next base: position 33,424 of record NZ_JBNNTW010000006.1, read on the forward strand.
CTGCTCCAAACCCTTTTGCTGCAGCCTCTGCTACTTGTCCAATTGCAACGGCAGTTGAATCATTGTTTAAAATATCTGTTACAACAAAGAAGAATAAATCTAAACCATTATCCGCTACATTTTTATTTAATAAAATTTCTAATTCCTCTTGGCGACCAAGTACATCGTTAATATCAACAGCATTTACCTGAGCTACTACCGATTTATATTCACCAAATTGGAATTCTTTTGCATCTAATGATAAAAGATCTTCTAATGATTTATCCGAAAGATCTGCACCTGCTTTAAGCATGGCTAATCCGTATTCAGCAGCATCAACACCTGCAATTTTTGCTAGCTCCTCAGCAGCTTTTACATCTTGCTCTGTGCAAGTTGGAGATTTGAATAATAATGTATCAGAAACGATAGCAGAAAGCATTAATCCAGCAATGTTTGCAGGAATTGCTACGCCATGCTCTTTGAAGATTTTGTTTAAAATTGTTGCAGTACAGCCTACAGGCTCCGCACGGTAGTATAGTGGATCAGCCGTTTGGAAGTTAGCAATACGGTGATGATCAATCACTTCCGCAATTTGTACTTCTTCGATTCCGTCTGCAGATTGCTGGAATTCATTGTGGTCTACAAGAATTACTTTCTCTGCTTCTCCAACTACTGAAGAGATTAATCGAGGTGCCTCAAAGCCAAATTTATTTAAAGCAAATTGTGTTTCGTTATTTACTTCTCCAAGGCGTACCGCTTCAGCATCAACACCAATTTGCTGTTTTAAATATGCATATACAATTGCAGATGTAATTGTATCTGTATCTGGATTTTTATGACCAAAAACTAAAACTTTACTCATTAAATTTATTCCTCCTAAATGGCAATAACATTTATATTTTATTTTATCATATCTTATGAACAAACATGATATAAAGTGAAAGTTTATCTATAAAGGATCACTATATTCCACAACTAAAATCTACTATTTTAGCAAAACACAAAAATTGGAAACACAAGGATGATATTTTTATAACGTATACGATAATTATGAGTTGATTGGAGAGTGGAGACTAAGCGACTCCTTAGGATCACAGCACCACAAATGATACCCTGAAGCGCGAGCTAGTAGAAGAAAGAAGGCTAAAGGCATGACATCCTGTGATCACGTCTTCGTTATGGCGATTATCCGAAATTACCCATCCACACCATATCTAGGTTATTATTAATTTTAATATATTTATACATTTTAATCATCCTATTTTTAACATTTAATAATAATAATTCATAGTTTATAAAAAATATTTACTATTAATAGATATATAGTTGTGTTTTTATATTTATGAAACCATAATTTTATGCTATCATCAGGGAGTCTATATTTTAGGATATATAGGAAATGGGGATCACGATGACAAAGAAGATGGAAAAAAAGTATATTCCTTTAGCAAATTATTTTGAAGTAGCTTTACAACAAGAAATTACTTTATCATTTAGCGAACTCGAAAATATTATGGGACAAGCCTTACCGAATGCAGCTTACTTAAATAGGAGCTGGTGGAAGAAAACAAAGCCCCCTCTCTCTCACTATTTGTCATGGACAGATGCAGGCTACTACGTCATTGATGTAAAGCTCGGTACTAGTGTAACTTTCTCGCGTACACAAATGAAGACTACAAATAATATCTCTAAAAATGACGATAACCCACCTGCATACATAATTCGAGCAATTGAAGCATCAGATGCTAGATTATTTATTCATTTGCAAGAAGAAATTTTCCAACAAACTGATTTCATGTATAACATGAAACACGAATTAGACCTTACAGTTCAACAGCTTCGTAAAGATTTAAGCTATTGGAAACAAATGAAAAACCGCACGATTTTACTTTGTATACTGAATGGTATTTTTGCTGGCTATGCCGTTATCCATGGTTATAAGCACTCTAAAACTAAGCATGTTGCAGCAGTCCATCTAGCTGTTAAGGAAGAGCATCAACGACAAGGCATCGGTTCAGCGCTGATGAAGGCAGCTGAACGCTGGTCTAAACAGCGAGATATTTCGCGCTTAGAAGTATCTGTTATGGAGCATAATGATAGTGCTTTAAGTTTGTTTAAAAAGCTAGGCTTTCAGCAAGAAGGCATCCGCCAAAACGCCGTTAAATTAAATGATAACTTTATTAACGAATATAGCTTAAGTAAAATTTTATAAGCTTCTTTTTCAAGGATGTCTAAAACTTATTTAGACATCTTTTTTATGTGTAATATTGTTAAAAGAATAAGTACTCATAGGTCCGTACTACATTACTACTCGTTGTGAAATTTTTAAAAAACTTGCTTTTCTCTTGCTGCATCTAAGAATAACAAATTATTTTCTACTTGTTCATATGATTGCTGATATTTCTCATATTGCGCCTTATTCTGACTGACCATTTCCTCAATTAGCGCATGTAAAAACGAAAACAAAACTGGAATAATGTCCAAAGTAGATTGCTTTTTCAGACCAAGTGTAAATAAAGCACTTGCATATTCCCGAATAGACGCCAATGCGGAACAAGTAATGGCAATAATTTTAGCCTTTTTCTTCTTGGCAATTTCTACAATCGTTTGAATGTCGTTTGAATACTTGTCCCATGAAAAAACTATCAATGTCGTGCGCTCACCCATACTGTTAATTTGCTGTACAATATCATCAGATTCTGAGCGAAGCTGTTTCACATTTGGACGTAAAGTTTTCATTGTAGACGATAACCAATTTGCAATAGGCGCAGCTTGACGAGTACCTAAAATATAAACGTACTCTGCTTCATGCATCCATTTTGAGCTTTTTTGAAGCATATTATCGTTAATTAAATGAATCGTATCTTGAATATTTTGGATATCACGTTGCATCACCTTACTAAAACTTGGAACATCGAGTTTATTTGAAGAATATGTAGGTTGAAGACTCGCACCACCATTTTGAGTCATTAAATAGCTTCTAATTTTATCTTGAAGCTCTACATAGCCCGATAAATCCATCGCATAACAAAAACGAATAACCGTTGATTCACTAACATTAGCCTGTCTACCCACTTCTGCTGCTCCGTTACCAATTACAACTGTAGGGTTATTCCTAACAAATTGTGCAACTTTACGCTGTCCCTTCGACAACCTAACAAATCTTCTTTCTATTTCTTCATTAATACTCATTTCTAACAACCTTTCTTTCAATGAAATTATCACGGATGGAGATTGTTTCCTAATGACTCTAAATTCGATTAAAAATACAGTATCACGATTACAATTTGAATACAATGACTTTTCTGAAAAATCTTTAACGCTTTAACTTGCTAATATGACAGTTCGTAATAAATAGATATAAAATAGTTCTATTTTCATTATTAAAGTTTATTGTTGGCTCATCACTATAACCCAAGGGTTGTTTTCCGTTGCGGCGCGGCGCTTTCCTACGAAGTTCGTTCCATGCTCCCAACTGACACTGTAATTTGACCTCAAGGAGTCGCCCTGCCCCTACTTCAATCAACTTATCCACATGATATACATTCTAAAAAATATCATTTCTATTTTTAGTGATGAACCTTATTGATTGTGATTTTAACAGATTTTTAAAAACATTTGTATAAAAATTAAATAAAACTAATTTTTATGTAACAAAATTAAAGAAAATGTCTTGGACTATAGTTCATCCAAGACATGTTTTTTTATTAATCTAATTCAATTTGTTTGGTTTCTTGACCTAAGAAGATTACCCCAATAACACCGATAATAATCGCTCCGCAGAATATCGCAAAGATGAAGCCGATATCATAACCTGCTGTTAATAAAAATCCTACTAATAGAGGTCCAAAAATACCACCGATGCGCCCAACAGCTGCTGCCATTCCTGCACCTGTTCCACGAATAATTGCAGGATACTGCTCAGGTGTATAAGCGTAAAGTGCACCCCATGCCCCTAAGTTAAAGAACGATAAAAACATTCCTGATGTTAATAGTACTACCATTGTTTCGGCATTACCAAAAATGAAAGCACTTACAGCTGTACCAATTAAATAGGAAACAAGCACAAATTTTCGTCCAAATTTTTCTATAAACCATGCAGCTGTAAAATAACCTGGTAGCTGTGCAAGCGTCATAATGAGAACATATTTAAAACTTGTAATCATATCAAAGCCTTTACTAACCATGACACTTGGAAGCCATAAAAACATACCGTAATATGAAAAAACAACCGTAAACCATAACACCCATAGCATAAGTGTCGAACGTACATATTTTTTTGACCATACTTCTCGAATATTTTGTACAACACTACGTTTCTTAGACTCTGCCTTTACTGCAAATTGAGGTGAATCTGGTAAGTGCCAGCGAAGATAAATTGCATATATAGCTGGAATTGCCGTTAACAATAAAGCAATACGCCATCCCCATGATGGAATAACAAAATACGAAATCAATGCTGCTATTAACCAACCAACTGCCCAGAAGCTTTCCAGTAAAACGACCACTCGCCCACGCTCTTTGGCTTCTACACTCTCAGAAACTAGCGTTGATGCGACTGGCAATTCTCCCCCTAGTCCCATGCCTACTAAAAAGCGTAGTGCCATAAAAGCAGCTAATGTAGTTGTAAATGCAGACAAGCCACTTGCAATCGAAAATAATACAAGCGTCCACATAAAAATTTGCTTACGTCCTACTTTATCGGCAAGCACGCCGAATACAAGAGCTCCTATAGCCATCCCAATTGAGTTTATACTACCTATCCAACCAGATTGACTTGGTGTTAATCCCCAATCAACTGCTAGTGCTGCAATAACGAATGATAATATTCCTACATCCATTGCATCGAAAAGCCAGCCAACACCTGCTACCCGCAAAAGCTTATTACGAGAAATAGATTGTTGAACCTTATTTGTTGTTACTGTATTTGTCGTCATTCCAACCACCTGTCTTTACACTTGACTTTACATCTTAAGTTTACTATACAGTTGTTTCAAGAAAGTGACAAGCAAAAATTCAAATTACCGAATTGTTTCGACAATTTCTCAAATTCTATTGAAAACATGGGGCAATTTGCGTTAAAATGTCTTTTATACAAAAACAACTGTTCTTTCTATAAGAACAAAAGGAGATCGTAAACGTTATGTGGAAAGGCCTAATTGAAGAATATAAACAATTTTTACCCGTAACAGAAAATACACCTGCTCTAACTTTAAACGAAGGCAATACGCCTCTTATACATTTAGTAAATCTATCTAAAAAACTTGGCATTGAGCTTTATGGAAAAATCGAAGGTGCAAACCCAACCGGTTCATTTAAAGACCGTGGTATGGTGTTTGCCGTTGCAAAAGCAATTGAAGATGGCAGCAAATGCGTTATTTGTGCTTCAACTGGTAACACATCAGCTGCAGCAGCAGCTTATGCAACACGTGCTGGAATCCAGTCCATAGTCGTTATCCCTAAAGGAAAAGTGGCTCTAGGTAAGCTAGCCCAAGCGACAATGTATGGTGCAAAGATTATCGAAATAGACGGTAATTTTGATGATGCATTAAACATTGTTCGTCAAGTAAGTGAAACAACTCCAGTGGCACTTGTAAACTCTGTGAATCCATTCCGTATTGAGGGGCAAAAAACGGCATCATTTGAAATTGTAGATGCTCTAGGAACAGCTCCAGATTATCTTTGCATCCCTGTTGGTAACGCAGGTAACATTACTGCATACTGGAAAGGCTTTAAAGAATATGATGCTGCAAAAGGCTCTGGTCTACCAAAGATGTTCGGCTTTGAGGCTGAAGGTGCAGCAGCAATTGTAAAAGGTGAACCTATTGCTAATCCTGAGACAGTGGCAACAGCTATTCGTATCGGTAATCCTGCAAGTTGGAAATTTGCAGAAGCAGCTCGCGACGAGTCTGGTGGAATTATTGATTCGGTGACAGACGAAGAAATTTTAGCTGCCTACAAATTAATTGCTGGCACTGAAGGAATTTTCGTTGAACCAGGCTCAGCTGCATCATTAGCAGGCGTTATTAAATCAGTTGAAAATGGCAAGATTGCGAAGGGCTCTAAAGTTGTGACAATTTTCACGGGTAATGGATTGAAAGATCCTGATACTGCAATGAATGTATCGACTGTAGATGTTGTCTCACTTAAAAACGATGAGGAAGAAATTCGAAAATACATTGAGGACGTTCTATGAGTAACATGTGGGAAATCTCAGTTCCTGGGAGTACAGCCAATCTAGGACCGGGCTTTGATTCAATAGGACTTGGTTTATCTCTTTACTTAAAGTTAACCGTATCTTTACAGGATAGTTGGGAAATTATCCACCTCGATGATAATGGTCCTAAAGAGTTTGAGCTGGAAGAGCACTTACTATACGTGATTGCCAAGAAAATTGCAGATCAATACGGTAAGCAGCTACCTGCCTGCCGTGTTGAAATGGCAAGTGAGCTTCCATTAGCCCGTGGTTTGGGGAGCAGTGCAGCAGTCATCGTTGCAGGAATTGAACTAGCTAACCAAGTCTGTGATATAGGCTTAACTGTACAGGATAAACTAAATTTATCCTCACAAATCGAAGGACATCCAGACAATGCAACAGCCTCAGTATTAGGAGGATTAACAATTTCCTCAATGGATGAAAATGGCGTTGTTGATACATTTCATGTCAATGATATAGATGCTTCCTTTGTTGTATATGTGCCCGATTTCGAGCTAAAAACAAGTGAATCTCGTTCTGTTTTACCAGAACAATTTGACCGTGCGTATGCAATTAGGGCATCAGCAAATGCTAATATGCTAGCAGCATCACTAATGGTTCGTGACTTTGAGCGTGCAGGTCGTTATATGGAAGTTGATTTATTCCATGAACCTTTCCGCAACAAATTAATTCCACAGTATACAGAAATTCATGTAGCAGCAAAGGCTAATGGGGCATTTGGAACTGCATTAAGCGGGGCTGGACCAACACTGATTTCCATCATCCCTACTGCTATTGCACAAGATTTCGTAAATGCCATGAAAAATCAATTTCCAGAACACCAAATTATCTTAACAAAAGCCGATGAACATGGTGTACAGGTAAAATTTGAACGTCTACTACAAAAGTAGACGTTTTTTCTTAAGGGGGAAGTAGCTTGAAGCCAATTATTTTCTGTGATTTTGATGGCACTATAACAGAAACAGATAACATCGTCTCACTAATGACTCAATTCGTTCCAGAGGAGTCTGAGAAAATTGCTAAGGCAATGATGAAGCAAACTATAACTTTTAAAGATGGCGTTTCAGCAATGTTCGAGCTATTATCAACTAAACAAAAAGATGCTGTTATCCAATATTTATTGGATACGGCCATTATACGTGATGGCTTTGGCGATTTCGTTCGTTTTGCACAGGAGAAACATATTCCGCTTTATATAGTTAGTGGTGGTGTTGATTTTTTCATTGAGCCACTATTAAAAAAATACGGCCCATTTTCTGGTATATATTGTAACAGTGCTGATTTTTCAGGACAGCAAATTAAGCTCATCTTTCCAAATAGCTGTGATGAAGAATGTGCCAAATTTGAGATACAGGGTTGTGGTTGCTGCAAGCCAAGTGTCATGCGAAAAGTTGCACAGAGCAATCATTTTAAAATCGTGATTGGCGATTCACTTTCTGATTTTGAGGCAGCAAAACAGGCAGATTTAGTACTTGCTAGGGATCATCTTATTAAACGCTGTAAAGATCTCCATCTTCCTTATGAGCCCTTTGAAACATTCTATGATTGCTTAGAAGTTGTACAAAAGCTAATGGAAGCAGAAAAGGCTGTTTCAATGTAATTGAACAGCTTAGTGAAATAAGGGCGGTATGTTTAGAAGTGCCGCCCTTATTTCTACATAACAAAGGGAGCCACCTTCAATTAGATGGCTCCCTTTTCAAATTCATCGTTTATTTTTCGTCTTAAAAAATCTCTTTCGACGTTCATACCAAATAACACAAATGATAAACCACGTATATCCCATACTCCATCCAGCCAATACATCTGAAGCAAAATGACGGGCGCCAGCAATTCGAGACAGACCAACAAGTACAGTTAGAACAATTGCCCCAAGCCATAGCAATGTCTTACGTCCCTTGCTATTGTTCTCCGAAAAAATATAAGCTATTGTAAATAAATACAAGATTCCGGTCATAGCATGTCCAGAAGGAAAGCTATAGGATGTTAATTGTTCTTCAATCTCAGGTCTTGGCCGCTGCACCCATTTTTTCAATAACTGGTTAAGTACATTCCCACCTGCAACCGTTAACAAAACAAATAATATCCCTCGGTTATTTTTTACCTTCCATGCTAAATATACTATTAAGACTATAGCTACGGACACTACAAATGCCGGTTCTCCTATATAGTGAAAAAATTCTATAAAACGATTACCGAAAAATAAATCAGCCATTTTTGTATCAAAAGTATGAATAAATTCACTTTGAAAAGTAACTCGTAACACAAAAAAGATAATGAGCGTTAATACCGCTAAAGGATATGCCCATTTTTTCATATAATACTTCACCTCAAAACCATATGCTGTTATATTTTTCACATCATATCATATTTAAGCCAGCTTGAGGTGAATTTGCTTTTTACCCCGTGAACAACTCCCAACGCAAAGAAGTTAGGTACGAGGTTAACTGCCTGTATATCCCCGATTGGTGAAACTTTACCTAACCCAATGCGCCCCCTCTTTCTTTAGGTATAACAAATGTTTTGACTTCTGCTTTATTAAAATAATTCGAAAGAGCTAATGCAACGATAAATAAGATTGCAACGATAGGTATTATTTTTCTAAACAAAATATACACTTCCTCACCTTCAGTTTGAATTATTTTATTAACACTGGATCGAATAACCAATCCTTTGGCCCAAAGTTTTTATCCTTCTCTCCTCTTACCTCGCGAGATATATTGTTTTTAATAATTAATTCTCTAAACTTTCTACTGAACAAAGTCTTTCGATATAAATATCTCCCGTCATGGCTCCATTCCGCTGAAAAGAATACATCATTTTTTATATTGGTTAAATCTTTGTGATGATATATATCAGGACCATTGATTACCCCACTTAAACCACAACCACATGGAGGCTGTTCTGTCGCAAAATATAATTTAACTCTTTCAATGCTGCTTTCTGGCAATACTTGTGTCGGTATAATTTGAAAAGCTTTTTGCTTCCCTTCTTCCGGTCCTTGATGAATAACCTCTAAAAGTTCATAGCCATTAATATCCTCTTGCTTCATTAATGTCACTAATTCCTGTGAAGCTACCCAATATCCGCTCACATGAACTAGATGACGATCTTTCATTTCTGTTGTATCTATTACTAATGGTGAAAGTTGCTCTTTTTCCATTAGTCCGCAATGCTGGCAATGGGTGCTTATAGAAAATAAAGTACCTTTATCATCTATAAACATATCAGTTGAGTTACCCGTTGAGTTTAACGTAAACAATGATGCTTGCTCATATTCGTAATCTGAAAAGTCAAAGTAAAAACGCTCTCCGATTGAAACGATCCCCAACTCGTGTTCCAATGATTTATATAGTGCTGCTACATGTTCATATGTGATTTCTTCATTTAATGTAAAAATAGGATTGAATGATGCCTTTAATTTTCTTTTTCTTATTTCAGGTGCACCGATAAAAATACCATAGCGATTATAAACTTTAATGACTTGATCTTGACTAGATTCATCTATAGAAAATAAGTTTTCAAGTTCTACTTTCAAAATACACGCCTACCTTTATATAAAGTTTTATGGTGAAGTATGTTGACTAGCTAGTAACTTTAAAAAAAATCTACAATCTCTACTTTATTCATAGATAGTCAGGCTCTTATTTTAAACGAAATCTTATATAGTAATACTTACTATAGCAAATCTACTTAACCACGATTATCTTAAGCGTACCAGTACTTACACCGATATTTCAACGATGGGTTTACGCCAATTTTTTGGCGGTCTTCGTCTCGATTTTTGGCGTGATTTGGCGGACACACAAAGAACACCGCCAAATTTTGGCGGTGTTACATGAAAATTATAGGCATTTCGAATTGAGGTTTAGGTAAAATCAACCAAGTTAAAATACGGTATTGCAAAACCACCTAAACTCTCCCTTTTTATTGAAAAATATACCAACTAAAATAAGTATAACATACAGACAATCTATAGTAAATTCATTCTTTCTGCAAGATTTACAGCTTCTGTCCGCGAATCTACATTCAATAAAGAAAACAGCTGAGTTAAATATCTTTCAGTTGTTCGCTGAGGAATATTTAATTCTATAGCAATCGCTTTATTCGTATGTCCTTCAGCTATTAATCTTAAAATTTTCTTTTCTTTTTCATTTAAGTGAATATCGAGTTTTGCATCTTGCAGTTTAAATTTATTATCGAGAAAATCCAAGAAGTTTTGAGGCAAAACAATTTCACCATTTGCAATGGCTCGAACAGTTCGCAAAATTTGTTCCTTAGATGCTGTTTTAGCTAAAATACCTTCTATTTTTCGTTCTAAAATAAGTGGATAATAATCAGTAATATCATCACCAGTATAAAGGATAATTGAAGCATTTGACTGGATAGCTTTAATGTTTCGTCCTAAATTAATGCCATTTTCTAACGGCATATTTATATCAATTAAGTAGATATCATATGGTTTGTTTTTAATTATTTGTATGACATGAGTTGCATCACTTTCTGTATCAACTATAATATCTTCATTTTCTTGAAATAAATTTTTCGTTCCCTCTAACACAATTGGGTGATCATCCACTATAAGCATCGTTATCAAGTGTATCACTTCCTTCTTTTACTGTAATTCTAATAGACATTCCTTCATTAACCTGTGAATCTATGTAAAACTGTCCGTTAAAGGCCTTTACACGCTCTTGCATACCTTGAATTCCCATCGATTCTGCGACAATAATATCATCAATATTACATCCTACACCATCATCCTTATAGATGATTTCAAAACCATTGTCCATTTCCAGCAGATGAATCTCAACCGTCGTTGCATAGGAATGTTTTAAAGAGTTGTTGAGTAATTCTTGAAATAGTCGATAAATCATTAAATTCATACGCTCATCCTCTAAATAAAGGCGATCTATCGTATAAATTAACACAAAACTAGCTCTTTCTATTACTTTACGAATTAGCTTTTCTAATGCAGCGTTCAGCCCTAATGTATCTAATAATGGAGGCTTCAAATTTTCGCAATAAGCTCTTAAATCATGTAATGACGCAACCATCTGCTTATGAATTTTTGCAAGTTTTTGCTGGACATCTGTTGTATCCTTCGCATTGACTAGGACATCAACCTCCCGTGCAATATGGAGCTGCTCTTGCAAATTTGTATCATGTAATTCTTGAGCTAATTGATATTTTTCCTCTTCAAACCTTAACCATAATAATTTGCTTAACCAAGGTAATTGACTATCATCTGCTTGCCTCATATGCTTTAGTTCCTCTAACAGTTCTTCTACCATCTTTGTATTTTCAATAAAATTGTTTACATATAATAAGAACAACTCAAGCCATAGAAGCTCTTCATCTTTTAAATGAATCGAATTATTATGTCGCAATACTAATACTCTTTTATAATGAGCATCTTGATGGAGGAAGGCTAGATAGACTTGATCAAGTTTTTTAATTTCCCCTATTTTTAAATCTTCCATTAGCATTGGATTAATCGGAAGACTTCCCTCAACCGTTGCTGTAAATTGCTTTGTGTCATAGTCATAAGTTAAAACAAATACGAGTTCGAGCTCAAGATGTAGAGAAACCTCCTGAGCAAATTTCTCTAGAAGCTCATTTATTTTTATTGTTTTACCGATTCTATCTACCGCAGTATATAACTGATGTATATAATCCCCTTTTGTCGAAAATAAAATTTTTCGTTTTCGATAATCGACTTTCTCTTTTATGTAAAAAAGAACAACTAACGATGTAAAAGTAAAAAATGAAACACCTGATATTACGGTCATCGTTAAATATTTTCCTGCAATCCAATGCAATCCAACTATAAACCACAAAGTAAAAATCAATGAAAAGATTACATAATAACGTAATCTAGTAATATGATATTCGATATCAAATAGCCGATCTGCTAATTGTGTAAAGATAAAGCTAAAAGGAATAAGCAATAAAAATAAAGAGCTGGTTTCACCTGAAAGAATATACTTATCAAAAAAAATTTTAGGAAGTGAATATAAAAAAAGAAATGGCAGAAACGGTATCAATATACTACTTAACAATATTTTCAACTGAGGTGATTTATATTTGAAATAGCTTAGCAATAACATAATAAGGATAATAATAAGGAGAATGAAGAAAAGGACTAATACTACATTAGAAAGAGCAACATAAGAAGCAGGATAGAAAGTGCTAATACAGCCCAGTAAAAAAGCGACTACGGGGAATATATAAAAGAATTTGATATTTTTTGTAAATACCCACTTAGTTTTTACAAATGAATAATAATCTCTTAAAAAATGCAATAATACGACTAAACATAACACCATACTACTACGATTTACTATAATCCCAATTCCATTTAATCTACTCGATACTCCACTGCTTACATAAGCTAATGAAACAGTTAGCATAAAAAGAATAAGTAAGTTAGTAAGCTTTATATTTTTTTGGTTAAAATGTAGATAGATAGTAATAAATAGCGTTAATAGATAATAACAAGCTGGAAATACTAATATATAGTAAAATTGGTGCGGGATATCTAAATGCTTGATATGTATGTCTTTTATTTCTCCATTTGGCTTCATGATTGTAATTTCATTAGCAGCTACTATTTCAGTTTTATATTTCAGCTGATTTAGATGATCCATTGGCACATCATCTACTCTTAAAATAACATCAGATGATGAAATATTTTCCCACCCTGTCCAGTCTTTATAATAAGGTTGCGTTACCCCCCACTTGCCATCCTCTTTTTCTATCTCAATTCTTAATAACGGCCCACTATAATTCACATAATTCAGATAAATACCAATCGCTAAATAGAGCATTATAGCGGGCCAAAACAACTTACTACTCAACGATTTTAATCCCAAGCTTCACTTTTCAACTCTATTTCACTACTATACGCATCTAAAATTGCTTTTTGTTCTACAGACGAAATTCCAATCAATGATGCTTTTTGTGCTTTTAATAGAGCAACTAGGTCTGGGTTCTTTTCTAGATATTGAATTACATTAATCATACAAATCTCTCCTCATTTCATTAATTCTTTTAGGTAGTCTTTACCTACCTCATTTATAGATACATTTTCAAGAGTATTTAATGCTTTAAACTTGTAAACATTTTTAATAGTAATTGCATAACGTATTGCACCACCATTTGTCAACTCGTTTTCCGTAGCATTATTATCCAAAAATACATCTATATTGTCATTATAATAGTTTATTACAAACTTTGAAACATCATTTTTCTGTGCTAAAAGATAAATAATAGGCAATGAGTATCTTTTATTTAGCAAATCGTTTTTGGGTCCCCAAGTTTTTAAACTTTGAATATCGTTTTTAATTTGTTGGATAATACCTATGTATCTCCCATACTCCTCAACCTCAGAAGATATCTCACCTTTTGCAAGCACTTCACCAATTAAGCAACCCATTGTTGTTAATGAACCCGACTTTTTTTCAATCATTTGTAAATAGGATTGCTCATCCCTACAAGTATTGAGTAAATCTAGTTGCTGACCGTTTATACTCTGCAAAGCATAATCCTCTAGTATTTGAATAGCGGTACTTTTGTGTTCAAAAGAAGTCTCACGTATAGTTCTAGAAGCCATAACTAGCATAGCTAAAGCAACATTTAATGATAGTTCAGGTGTTCTAGTCCAACTGTAGTCTGAATCATTATCCTGCAAGTCATCGATTATATCAAAGGACAAAATGAGAAGTTCAATAGCAGCGGCAACTTTATAAATATCCTCATTCAAACAATCTGTAAATGCTTCATAATGCCAATAACATAACTTACCAAACGAATAGCCAATTGCCTTTTTTTCTTCCTTAAAACTTTTTAGCATCGACCTTAGTTCATGACCTATCAATGCCTCGTTCTCAATTAGAATGTCCAATGATTCATTAATTTGAACGTCAAGCTCCTTCAATAGTCCTCTACCCCCTTACGTATGTTATTAAATATTATATAGATTAATGGGAAATAATACTAGATATCAAAAATTAAAGGAAATATCTTACACAAAACCATTTGAACGAGAATACCGCCAAATTGTGGCGGTATTTGTGATAAGGACGCCATTTTTTTGTTAAGAAATAGTAAAATAAGTGGCGGTTTTTTATAATTGACCGCCACTTTTCGGCGTAAACTCACCATTGAAATGGCGTCCTTACTGATGATACGCTTAAATTAAGGGAAATTTATATTTTTGTTCGTACACTAATCTTTGATTAATTCAACATTAAAAGGTTCATTACCTTAGAAATGACCGTATGCAATGTAAATAAATTGATTGGAGAGAAGGCTGGTCGACTTCTTGGAATGCCCATTCGAAACGGAATTCCCCTACGTATTGTGATGAGCCTTTTTATAGGAATCATTAAATCTTTAACAAAGAAATTCTCAAAACACTGGGAGTGATTGAAATGAAAAATGAAGTAAATGAAAACATTTTAATACTTACGGGTAATTTCTCCTGTACAATTTCTGTGTCTAAAGAAGAAATCACCATTAAAAAACCTTCGAAGGAACAACAATATTTTGAGCAAATAATTATTAATGCCGAGCAACAGGCTTATCAAGAAACATTAGCAGAGTATAAAAGCAAATCTACTTTTTCAAATTTCATTTGCAATATTCCTGGATTTGAGGATACTTTTCAGCAAAAGCTGGACACTTTTATTGAACAATATGGAATTATAAGAGTATCTGAAGATAGTCTATCTATGTTACCTTTAGTAAGTCCATTTACCTCAGGTTTGAATATACTTCCACCTATAATCTATACGTCGCCAAGCTTTAGTATTATAAATGCAAGAGGCAATTGCTCCAGCACTTCATCTATTGGAAATGCTGCTAAAATTGGCGAAACAGTCAACTTGCCTATTTATCTTCATAATTCAGAAGTAGAAATGGATATGTCCCCTTTAGGAAAGTATACTGCTGTAACTGAAGCAAATTGGGCACACAAACGATCAACTGCCACTTTTACCGGGGTTTCCATTAGTGAAAATGGTATTTCTTTTAATATTACTTCAGCATTTAATGCATGGAATAAAGCGATTATTAAACATTAAGAATTACGCTGCATTGGGTATGGCACACTTATAGATCTGTGCCCCCCCTTCTTCCTTAAGACCATTCTATATGCCATTTCAATAGTTCTATTATTCTCTTTGGCTCTTCTATCTGCAGCTTTGACTATCTATCATTCATTTCTACTGGATAATGCGAAGCTTTCAATGTTCTATTCATAAGAAAAAAGATGCCTCAAATGAACTTTGAGACACCTCTAATTTATTAACCTTTTACATAATAAACTTCTTGGCCGCTTTCGATGATATGATCAGGCTTAGGTTTACCAGCACTTGCTTTATGACCAGCAATATGCTCAGGACTCTTCTCCCAATTTTTCCATGCCTCTTCTGATTCCCATCGAACCACAATTAGCACTTCTTCATCACCACGTCGTACTTTTTTTACAAGTACTTGCTTATCAATAAAGCCTGGCTGTTGTTCGAGCAATGATGGACCATCTTTTTTGGCACCAAAACGCTCAACAACTTTATCCGATTTCCCTTCCGTAACGACAATACGTTTAATTTGTACAAACATATTAGTTAAACACCTTAAGAACATCTTCAACTTTTTGAGTTTCAGAAGTTAAACCGCCACCAGATAAGTACCAAACTTGTGGATCTAAATAAACGATTTTACCATTTTTCGCAGCGTTAGTAGCACCAACGATTTCGTTTTCAATCGCACCTTTTGTACCTGACTCACCTTCTGGATTTACAGCAGCATCACGGTCAACTACGAATAAAACGTCTGGGTTTGTGTCACGGATATATTCGAAGCTTACATTGTCGCCATGTGTATCAACTTTAATTTTTTCATCAGCAGCTTTTACACCATATACATCATGGATAACACCGAAGCGTGAACCAGGACCATATGCAGATAATGAACCTTCAGAACCTAAAACGATTAAAGCTTTTTCTTTAGCCGAAGCTGTTTTAGCTTTAACTTCTTCTACTTTTGCTTCGTACGCAGCGAATGCATCAGCAGCTTCTTTTTCTTTACCAAAAATCTTACCAGCTAATTCAGTTTTCTCTTTGAATGATTCCATA
The DNA here is from genome assembly GCF_050279145.1 of Lysinibacillus sp. NPDC094177. Taxonomy (NCBI): domain Bacteria; kingdom Bacillati; phylum Bacillota; class Bacilli; order Caryophanales; family Bacillaceae; genus Lysinibacillus; species Lysinibacillus sp. NPDC094177. Next base: position 49,756 of record NZ_JBNNTW010000006.1, read on the forward strand.
AAGTTTGTATCATCTACACCTACAAATACAGTTGGCGCAATTTTAGATAATTCATCGTAAGCAGATGCTTGACGACCAGAGATGAAAATAATGTCTGGATTCATAGAAGAGATTGCTTCAAAAGCAGGCTCTTTTAAAGAACCAACATTTACGTAATTTTTATCAGTATATTTGCTTAAGTATTTTGGAACTGATTTTTGTGGGACACCTGCAACTTTAACACCTAATGCATCTAAAGTATCAAGGAAACCATAGTCAAATACAACAATATTTTCAGGCATTTTATCAAGAGTTACTTCTTTAAAAGTTTCTTCACCATTTTTGATAGCAGGGATTGTAAGTGGGTAAGATGTTGCTTCTTCCTTTTGCTCTTCAGCAGGCTTTTTGTCAGTTGAAGATCCTTTATCTTCTTCTTTTGCTTCGTCCTTAGAACCGCAAGCAGCTAATACTAATAGCATCATCGCCATTAATACAGTAAGTAATTTCCAATTCTTCATTGTAAAATTGCTCCTTTAAATTTATTTATTTAGACAATTCCATCTATTGCTTTTCTAAGAGTTAAAATACACACAAATGCGACAACCATTCTGTTCTTGCACGGGGATATCCATATCATAGATTTCCTTAAGCGCATCAGAGTTGATGATGTCATTTGTAGGGCCGTCTTTGACAACACGACCATTTTTTAATGCGACAATATGATCAGAGTATACGGATGCAAAGTTAATATCGTGTAACACGATGACAACCGTTTTCCCAAGCTCATCAACGAGCTTACGCAAAATTTTCATGATTTGCACAGAGTGCTTCATGTCTAAATTATTAAGTGGCTCATCAAGTAAAATATAATCTGTATCCTGTGCAATAACCATTGCGATAAATGCACGTTGACGCTGACCACCTGATAATTCATCCAAATAATTGTGCTGAATATCCTCCAAATTCATATATTGAATTGCTTCATCTATCTTTAGCTCATCCTCAGGCTTCAAATTTCCTTTCGAATACGGGAAACGCCCAAATGAAACAAGCTCACGAATTGTTAGGCGTACATTCATATAATTTGACTGTTTTAAAATTGATACTCGCTTCGCAAAATCGTCCGATTTCCAACGACGTACATCTGATTTATCGAGTAATACTTCTCCAGTGTCTGCATTAAGTAAACGGCTTACCATTGAAAGCAATGTTGATTTACCTGCGCCATTTGGTCCAATAAAAGACGTAATTTTCCCTGGTGCAACGTCGACACTGACATCTTGAATGACCGGTTTTTTCCCAAAAAACTTAGAGATTTCTTTTACTTGGATCATCCTGCTGACCTACTTTCCTTCAATAATAAGTAGATGAAGTACACGCCACCTACGAAGTTTATAATAACGCTTAGTGTTGTATCGAAATTAAAAATACGTTCGACCATCCACTGTCCACCGACTAAAGCTACAATACTCATGACACAAGAACCTGCGATTATGACAGAGTGCTTGTACGTCTTGAAAAATTGATACGATAAATTTGCCACGATTAAGCCAAAGAACGTAATTGGTCCAACAAGAGCTGTAGAAACAGCAATTAACACCGAAGATAATATGAGCATTCGCTGTACAAGCTTGTCATACGGTACCCCTAAGTTAATCGCTGTATCACGTCCAAGCGCCATTACGTCTAATTGGTTCATGTGACGCCAGCCATAAATAAAGGTAATAATAATGACAACAGCTGCAAGCCATACTAAATCTGAATTGACATTGTTGAAGCTTGCAAACATTTTACTTTGTAAGCTTAAAAATTCATTCGGGTCTATCAACACTTGAAAGAACGTCGTTACGCTTCCTAAAAATGTTCCGACAATCATACCGACAAGCAGCAAGAAATAAATCGGACGTTTTCCTTCCTTGAACAATACGCGATAAAAAATCACCGCAAAGACAATCATAGCTAAAACAGCTAGTAAGAAATTGTATTTGGCATTAATAACGAATATCGACATAGATCCAAAGAAGAAATAGATGAACGTTTGAACCATCATATATAATGCATCAAGTCCCATTACACTTGGCGTTAAAATACGGTTATGTGTAATCGTTTGAAAGACTACAGTGGAATAAGCAATCGCAATCCCCGTTAACGACATCGCTACCACTTTAATAAGGCGGCGAGGGAACGCATAATGATAGTTACCATTAAGTTCATAAAATACATACAGTAAGATAGAAGTTACTGCAAGACTTAGTAAAATCAACATTTTAGTACGATTACGCATATGCTTTCCCCCTAAACAACATAGTTAGGAAGATCGCACTTCCGATGACACCGACAGTCATACTAATCGGAATTTCATAAGGGAAAATCAGTACACGCCCTATAATGTCGCAGAGTAATAAGAACGACATACCCAGCAATGCTGTATGAGGTAATGTTTTAGCAAGGTTATCCCCTTTGAACAGCGAAACAATATTTGGAATGATTAAACCAAGGAACGGTATCACACCAACTGTTAGCACCACCGTCGTCGAAATAAGTGCTACTAACACTAAACCTAAATTCACAACGAATTTATAGGAAAGACCTAGATTTTTTGCAAAATCCTCACCCATTCCTGCCACTGTAAAGCGACTCGCATAAATGTAAGCTAAAATCAGCACGGGTACACTTATGTATAAAAGCTCATAACGACCTTTCATCATTAATGAAAAATCTCCCTGTAACCATGCAGAAATGTTTTGGATAATATCCGCCTTATACGCAAAGAACGTTGTAATTGAAGAAAGGATATTCCCAAACATTAAGCCAATAAGCGGAATAAAGATCGCATCTTTAAACTTTATTCGATTTAATATTTGCATAAACAATAACGTGCCGGCTAAAGCAAATATGAAAGCGAAGGAAATTTTTTGAAAGTACGTGACATTTGTGAAAAACATCATCGAAATTAGTACCCCCAACTTTGTAGCATCTAATGTACCTGCTGTCGTTGGTGACACGAACTTATTCCTACTTAAGCTTTGCATAATTAAACCAGCAATACTCATACCTGCACCTGCTAACAAAATTGCTACAAGTCTCGGTATACGACTAATAAAAAATAGTCTAGTTTCTTCTGATTCGAAGTCTAATAGATCACTCGGTTTAATATCAACTACTCCGATAAATAGTGAAACTATAGACAGCACAACAGTTGCTGTTAAAAGATATCTTTTTTTCATTGTAATCCCCGGTAGATTCATTTTTGATCGTAATTCTCACTGAAAATGATTATCATTGCTCACGATTCTCATTATAAGCGCGTTTTCATTATCAGTCAACCTGTAATTGAGAATTATTCTCGTTTTATTTACGAATTCTTAAAAAACAAGCATTCTCAAAAGGATATCCACATTTTCTGTTATTCCTCAAAGTTAAATATCTCTACATTTTTTACAAAAATAAAAAGGTAATTGAGAATAAAATACTAATTTTTTCTCAATTACCTTATTAAAATCTATTATGCCTCGGCATAATTGCATCCTCAGTCGTGTGTTGTTGTCACTTCGCCTTCGCTACCAAAACACTTGCTGAAAGAAGTTAAGCTATTCGCCGAACACCTTTTAACCATGCAAAAATAATTAAAACTATTAATATAAAACCAACATACCCCATCACAGCATATAGCTTGGCTACAAGCGTCGTAAAACCAGCAAGACTTGCTAAAAAGCCCAAACCACCGATAAAAACGGCCGTTACCTTAAAACTGGCCTTATTAGGTTTTAGAAATCTTACCATAAATGAATAGAACATCCCCACTGCTGTATTATAAATCATTCCTAATAAGGAAATGGACATCAACAGACCGATTAAAGGATGAATTTCATTTGCTAAAGCTAACATCGGTATATCCATACCAACGATTACATTCATTTTTGCAAGAAGAGACAGGTTAATAAGTAGAATTAATGCTCCGAGCAACATCCCACCAATAATGCCTCCCATCCCTGCCACTTTTTCATTGCGAATAGATCCACACATAACAGTTAAAAGTGAAAAACATACACCTATATTAAAAGACAAATACAGTAAAGCAGTAACCCACCAGCTTTTAGAACTTACTTGTGCTTGTTGTGCAATAACAGCTTGTTCAACAAAGGTTAAATCCATCGTGGCTAATGAATAGACAGCTATTATCGATACAATTGCTAGCAAATAGGGTGTAGCAATAGCAATAATGTTTATAATACTCTTCACATTCATCATAACTGTCGCGATAGTAAGGACAATCATACAAATGCTCCCCAACCAAACCGGTAGTCCAAACATTTGATGAAACGTAGCACCCGCTCCTGCAAACATGATTACTGCTACCCCGAATAAGAAGAGCGACAATAAATAATCCATCACCAAACCTACAGCATTACCTGAAATTTGATAAATTAAATCCTTGTGCGATGTCGTACGCAACCTTGAGCTAATTTGAGCAATGCACATTCCTACTAAAGCAAATCCAAATGTAGCAATAAGAGCACCATAAATCCCATGAAAGCCATAGCTCGTAAAATATAGTACAATTTCCTGTCCTGATGCAAATCCCGCACCGACGATAATTCCTACATAGGCACCACCGATTTGCAAACTTTTTTTCAATCAGTTCTCTCCCTGTTTATCCTATTATTAGGACTATCACCAAAACGTGTATTTGCATAGTAGACGTTTTACCAAAAGTCAGCCACAACATTTGGTGATGAACCTATTATTGATAGACCTTCTTACTGATTGTTAACTTATCAATTACTTTCATATTAGGTGTATATCCAATTCCGGCCGATTGTGGCACACGAATATACCCATCCTCTACAACTACTTCAGGTGTAATGATATCCTCATACCAATAATGACTAGAGCCCGCAGTATCCCCAGGCAATACAAAATTAGAGAGCGATGTTAATGCAATATTATGCGCTCGTCCGATTCCCGCCTCTAACATACCACCACACCAAACAGGAATATTATTTTCCTTACATAGATCATGAATTCTTCTTGCTTCTGTTAAACCGCCAACACGTCCTATTTTGATATTGATAACACCACAACTACCAAGCTCTATCGCTTTTCGAGCATCTTCATAGGAGGTGATGCTTTCATCTAAACAAATAGGCGTTTTTAACTTTCGCTGTAACTTAGCATGATCGACAATATCATCTACAGCTAATGGCTGCTCAATCATTAATAGATTAAATGCGTCAAGTTGCTGCAATACATCCATATCGTTCAATGTATAAGCAGAATTAGCATCTACCATCAATGGCAAATCTGGCATTTCAGTTCGAATAGCACGAATAACTTCTACATCGTGGCCAGGCTTAATTTTCACTTTAACTCGTTTATAGCCTTTATTTATGTGGCCTTTTAATAAATCAATTAATGCTTCTGTGGAAGATTGAATACCTACGCTAACGCCTACCTCTATTTGCTTCTTATCTCCACCTAACGCTTGAGCAAGTGATTGTTTTGTTTGTTGAGCATAAATATCCCAAATAGCTCCTTCAATAGAGGACTTCGCCATACAATTACGACGAATAGAGGAAAACAAAGCACTTACTTCGTCTGGATGCCCAATCTCTTTATGTAACAAGATAGGGATCAAAAAGTCTTCAAGCATATGCCATGTTGTTTTTAAAGTTTCCTCGGTATACCAAGGGGCTACAAAGGCTACAGCTTCTCCCCATCCTACAGTTCCTGATTTATCTATCGCCTCTATAAGTAAGAGTTCTTTTTCATCAATTGTGCCAAAACTCGTTGTAAAAGGTGCTTTCATAGGCATTTTTATATGTCTAACTGTAATCTGTTCTAGTTTCAAAAGATTTCACTCCTTATCCTTATTATAAAGCTAATAAGGAGCGTCTGACTAATAGATAGCTATGAACATATTCATTGTGCTTTTTCATTCGAACAATTGCATAATTTTGTTCAAATAATGTCGTTAAAATAGTACGGACTTTATAACGCCAGTCCTCTGCAAGCTTAGGACTTTCTACCTTCATCTTTTGTAAATATTGAGGAATGGGCAATAAATAGGCGTCCTTATAATATAATTGCTCTCGCTGAAACTCACCATCAATATCAAGCACTGGTAAGCCATCAACCGTTAAAGTCCACGGTACAATTTCTTCAGCTCCTTCTTCCAGTTCATCCAGGGAATCCTCCACTCGATCGCGTTCAATCCACCATTCTACAGCAATTCGATCTGAAGGTAGCCCATCGTTAAAATCATCCTTGAGCGGACCATAATAATCATTTTCATACTGAAAACTAAAGGCATTGAGCTTCAAAAATGATAAATTAGCCATACATGCTTCTAATGGATCAAATAGCCAAATCACAAGTTGAAACCCATGTTCTTTTGCATATTCCTGCTGAGCATGCTTTAATAATTCACCTACACCTTGTTCACGATATGTTTTCTCCACACCAATCATGTGTGAATGTAAGTACATTTTTCCATGTCGATAGCCAACAAAGCAGTAGTTAAAGCCAATCAGTTTTTCGTCTAAAAATGCCCCAAGAACTAATCCACCATTTTGTACTGCTGCTAATAATTGATGCGAAGGAATAGCCTGACTCCCCCAAATACTTTCGTTCAAAATTTGTACTTCTGCAATATCTGTAGGTGTCATTATTTTTTGAATACGTACTCGCTCTAACATTACGCTGTCCCCTCCTTTTTATCCCCAGTTTCCAACGCTAACAATACTGCTCTTGTAAGGATTTCTACCCCCGTTACAAGCCTCGCCTGCTTAAATCTCATCTTCGGATGATGTAGTCCTGGTGTCAGCCCACAGCCTAAGCCTAACATCGTAGATTTTAAATGCGGGCGTTGAACAGCATAATGATGAAAATCTTCTCCCCCAGGTGTATGAACTGGCTTTCTTAAATTCGATAACCCTGTTGCTTGCACAATCGCTTGCTCCATAAGATATTGAGCAGTCGGGTCTACCTCAGCAGCTACTATATTTGCTACTGTACGTAATTCAATCTGTACTTTATGCAAGACCTTAGAAGAATCAATAACCCTTTTTACTCCCTGTGCAAGTGCATCCATTACATCATTTTGTTGAGCTCGTATATCAATGGTGAACGATGCACTCCCAGGAATAATATTGCCCGATTCCCCTCCTGCTTGGAATTTTGTCATCTTAATTGATACAGGAATCATTGGATCTGTATGAATCGTTCTTAAATCTTCGATAATATTTGCTCCTACTTCAATGGCATTCACGCCAAGATGTGGTCTTGCAGCATGGGCATCTTCTCCAATGATTTCCCCCTCAAGCAATCGAGAGGCTCCATGATGCAACGCGGCACAATATGTACCGTCTTCAAGCTCATGTACTGGTCTTACATGGACACCAAATAAAAAGTCTAAATCATCAATGATTCCTTCTTTTAAGACGGATAAAGCGCCTGTTCCTTTTTCTTCAGCTGGTTGAAAAATCACACGAATTGTACCGTTAAACGATGGAGCAAGCTCTTTCAAAAGTAATAGAGCACCGATTCCCATCGTCATGTGTCCGTCATGGCCACAGGAGTGATTCGCACGAAATTCACCATCTACCTCCTGCCATAACGCATCAATGTCTGTACGCAAACCGACTTTAGGATTACCATTTCCTACGTCAACATAAAGCCCTGTACTGTTTTTAAAACGTATTGGCGAAAAACCTTCACGTGTTAGTAAGTCAAAAATATAATTTGTTGTTTCTACCTCATGCCAGCTTATTTCTGGATTCGCGTGCAAATACGTGAAAATCTCCATTAATCTTGGTCTCAAATGGCTCAAAGCTTCCTTCATAGCAACCAACCCCTTAAATTATCATACTATTGAGATTATTATAAATGAAAATAAAAACTTTTCTACAAAGAAACATCCCGCATTCAGCAAATTAACCGGTATGTTACAGCATATCGCTTTCCGATTGTAGATAATCTGTATATCGAAACATAAGAACTAGGTTGGTTAATTAACCACCTCTTATTCATTTTTATTGATTAGAAAGATGCTGATTACAGGAAAGCGAAGCCAGCAACAATGGTTTATCTGCGCGAAAGCAAAGCGTCAGCGTCAAAGAGCCTATCCGGAACGGAAATCAACCACATATTAATGATGAGCAAAGTATCAACAAAATATTTCTTGGTACAAAAAAAGATGCAAGTACAGTTATTTGAATAACTGTACTTGCATTCTTTGATTAATTAATACCTCGCATTGCCTTTGAAATAATTGGCGAAAGTATTAATATTATAATCCCTAAAACAACGGATAATGCACCTAAGAAGCCGAAGTATGTGAATTCGCTTACAACTTCATAGACTTTTACAAGTTGTGCGTTGATCGCTTGTGCTGCTGCGCTTGTTAAGAACCAAAGTGACATCGTTTGTGCAGCAAAAGCCTTCGGAGCCAATTTTGTAGTAGCTGACAACCCTACTGGCGATAATAATAACTCCCCAACTACAACTAAAAAGAATGATAATACTAACCACAATGGATTTACTAAATTTTCCCCACCAGATAAATACGCTGGAACCATCATCACTATGAATGACAATCCCGCAAAGAATAATGCATAAGCAAATTTACGCGGTGTAGATGGTTGCTTATCTCCCCACTTCAACCATAACGTGGCAAATAACGGAGCCATCGTAACGACGAATAAAGGGTTTAACGATTGGAACCAAGAAGATTCGATATGGAAACCACCAATATCTAATTGCGTACGTTTATCCGCATACGTTGCTAAAATAGTTGCCCCTTGTTCTTGGATTGCCCAAAACATTACAGCCGATAAAAACAAAGGAATATAAGCGAGCAAGCGAGACTTCTCATCCTTCGTTGTTTTCTCACTGCGATACATATAAATAAAGAACACTGTTGGAATTAAAACACCTAGCGTTGTAATAATTAAACTAAAAACATTCATTGTCAGTACGCCAGTTTTGATACCAATTGCTCCAACAATAATAATAAGTAGAGCTAGAATCCCAAATCGCGTAAAGACTTTTTTGCGTTCTTCAGGCTTTAACGGGTTGTTTACCTGTAACCCTGCTAATCCTAAATTTTTCTTCTCTGTTAATTTAAAAATAACTAAACCAAAAAACATACCTAACCCTGCTAATCCAAAGCCAAGGTGGAAATTATACTTTTGTCCAATTGTTCCGACAATTAATGGTGCAAGGAATGATCCCATGTTGATACCCATATAGAAAATTGAAAAACCTGCATCTCGGCGACTATCTGTTTCAGCATAAATATCTCCGACAATACTTGAAACGTTCGGTTTTAATAAGCCTGTCCCAATGACAATAAAGGCCATTGAAGCAAATAACATACCCACGCCACCAGGTAAAGCTAGCAGTAAATGACCAAACATAATGAACACGCCACCATAAAAAATGGTTCTACGTGTACCTAGTATTCGGTCAGCAATCCAACCACCGATTATCCCTGACATGTAAACCAGTGATCCGTAGATAGCCATAATCGAGTTAGCTGTCCCACGATCTATACCAAGACCACCTTCATGTAATTCATAATACATAAAGAATATAAGAATCGCTCGCATACCGTAGTATGAAAATCGTTCCCAAAATTCTGTGAAAAATAATGTAAAGAGCCCTTTAGGGTGTCCGACAAAGCCATTTTGAGGGACGGATTTAACAATTTCATCTTTAGTAGACATAACAATATCCTCTCCCAATTTCATTATTTAATAAAAATATTATTACCCAAAAGTAAGGATAAAAACTTTATTTCATCATACTAAAGCGTTTTAAAAACTTTTTCAAGAGTTTTAAAAAATGTTGGAACTTTATCAATTTTCCTTAAATTCAGAACAAAATTAATAGAATTATACCAAACCTGTTGATATTCCTAAGTTTTCTCACTATTTGATATCTACTAAATTACAATCCACCCTAAAATTATTCTAAAATATTTTATAATCAGATTATTTTTTTTTTAACAAATAAGCTAGGATTATCTATAATTTCATCTACAACGATATAAATTCGCTTTTTCGATTACAAAAAAGCATGCTAGACACACGAAGTGCTTCTAGCATGCTCTTTTAGAATAATGATGCGATTGATCATTTAATTACATATTGTTGATATTTTGCATAATCCGCTTCTTTTATCTCTATCTTTAGCAGAGTACCATTTTCTTCATATGCTGTTTCATAGACAGAGGCATATTCATTTAAATAAGACACGATATTTCCCTGTTCATACGGAATGAGCATTTTACATGTTACATAATCAGAGAAAATATGCTGACGTATCATTTGCAGTAATTCCTCTAATCCAATCCCTTGCTTCGCTGAAATCCAAATATTATCACCGCTAATAACAGGGTATGGAACGTCTGCTATATCGGCTTTATTATACACATAAATTGTCGGTATCCCTTCAACACCAACTGCTTTGAGTGTTTCATTTGTTACTTCCATCATAAAGCCATGCTCTGAATTGGATACATCTACAACATGGAGTAATAAGTCCGCATCACGAGCCTCTTCTAGTGTTGAACGGAATGCCTTCACTAGATGATGTGGTAATTTGCTAACGAAACCAACTGTATCTGTTAATAAAAATGTCTTTTTATCAGGTAATTCTATTTGACGGACAGATGTTTCAAGTGTGGCAAAAAGCATATCCTTCTCAAACACTTGTTTATGATCTTCCTGCCCTATTTTCGTAAGTAGCTGATTCATAATGGTTGACTTACCAGCATTCGTATAGCCAACAATGGAAACGACAGGGACGGCATTTTTACGTCGTTGTTTACGCTGCGTCTCTCGTTGCTCCTTTACATGCTCTAGGTCCTTCTTTATTTTCGCAATCTGATCCTCAATTTTTCGACGATCTAGCTCGAGCTTTGTCTCACCAGCACCTCGGTTTTTAAAGCCACCACCTGTGCCACCACCTTGACGGCTGAGTGATGCATGCAAGCCGACTAAACGGGGTAGCATATATTGCAATTGTGCTAGTTCGACTTGCATCTGTGCTTCACGTGTTTTAGCACGACGTCCAAAAATATCTAAAATTAACATCGTTCTATCAATAACCTTAGTCTCTAAATCGCGCTCTAAGTTACGGATTTGTGAAGGTGACAATTCATCATTAAAAATCACTAAATTTGCTTGTGCTTCATCATAAAAGTTTTTTATTTCTTCAATTTTACCAGTACCAACATAATGAGATGGTGTAATGCGCTCTAAATTTTGTGTAACAGTACCGACAACTTCAACATTTAAAGCTTCAGCTAAATTTTTAAGCTCCTCCATTGAATAATCAAAATGCTCATCATTCCGTAAATTCACACCAACTAAAACAGCTTTTTCCAACAATATATCTACTTCTTTAATTCTATCCATCCACAAACCTCCCACCAATGCCCTGATGCTATTACGACAAATTTTCTTCATCTTACCATATAATGTCCAAATTCGTGTCGTTTAACATATACATCATAAAAAATGCGCCTTCTATGCAAAAGGCGCACTTCATTCATTTACTTACGTTCTTCTTTTAGTAATACTTCAGTGCGATTGAATTCTTCTTCAATGTCTTTATTCGGTTTATATGTCAAAATGCTGACAATAACCGCAACGATTAAGCATACTAAGAAGCCTGGAACAATCTCATATAATGTATCAGATAAGAACTTTATCCTTCCCCAAATAAAGGCAGTTGCAGCACCGGCTACCATCCCACTGAGCGCTCCGTAATTCGTTAATTTCCTCCAGTACAGTGACAGCAATATTACAGGACCGAACGCTGCACCGAAACCAGCCCAAGCAAACCCCACTAAGTCTAAAATTGAACTATCTGGATTCCATGCCAAAATCCCCGCTACAATAGCTACAACTAAAACTGAGGCACGGCCAATAAAGACATAATGTTTATCATCTGCTGTTTTATTAAATAAAGCTTTATAAATATCTTCCACAAGCGCTGACGAAGTAACAATTAATTGCGATGAAATTGTACTCATTACTGCAGCTAAAATGGCTGCTAGCATTATACCTGCAATAAATGGATGGAATAAGATTTGCCCAAGTACAATAAATACTGTCTCAGCGTCTTTTAGTTCACCTGCATTTTGCTCATAATAAGCCACACCTACTAAAGCTGTTGCAATCGCTCCGAATAAACTTAACATCATCCAACCAATACCGATACGACGAGCTTGCTTTGTTTCTTTAACTGAGCTAATAGCCATAAAGCGTACGATAATATGTGGCTGTCCAAAATAGCCTAGCCCCCATGCAAGTGATGAAATAATGACTGCTGCAGTTGCATTTGAAGACAATAAGTTCAGATGATCAGGATTTACAGCTTTAATGGATGCTATCGTGTCTCCAATTCCACCTGTTAAAGACAATCCAAATAACGGTACAGCAATAAGTGCTAAAAACATAATAAGTCCCTGTAAAAAGTCTGTATAACTAACTGCTAAAAATCCTCCAAACAATGTGTATGCTACAACAACAGCAGATACAATTAATAAGCCAGTATGGTATTCATAGCCAAACGAACTATCAAAAAATTTGCCACCTGCAACCATTCCTGAAGAAACATAAAATGTAAAGAAGATTAAAATAATTATACCTGACGCAATTCTAATTAGCTTTGTATTGTCACGTAAACGATTATCTAAATAACTCGGAATAGTAATTGAGTCATTAGTAACTTGTGTATATACACGTAATCTCGGTGCTACTAATAGCCAGTTCAAATATGCGCCAATTGTTAAACCAATGGCAATCCAAGCCTTTGAAAGTCCAGCTAAATAGATTGCACCCGGTAAACCCATTAACAGCCAGCCAGACATATCTGCTGCACCTGCACTCAGCGCTGTAACAGCAGGGCCTAGTGAACGCCCACCGAGCATGTAATCCGTTAAATTCGATGTTTTAACAAATGCATACCAACCGATTCCTAACATGGCGATCATATAAATAATAATCGCAAGTAATTGATACATGTTTGCAGACATATTTCCCCCCCCTAATTCCCCTTTAGTCTTATTAAAATGTCAGTATAATTAAAATACCACAAATATACAAGATACCCTATAAATATTCAATGAGTGAATTGTGAAATTTATAATAGCATTACACTTCATAAAGTGTGTTAAACTAGTGCCATCTATAACACGATAAAGTAGGCGATATATATGACATTTGAAGAAATGAAAGCTCAGCTTATGGAGCGAATTTTACAACAGCAACTCGTTACCGCTACGATCAGTCAACCACGTATGAAATCAAACGAAGTTAAACGTATAAAGCTAAAACCTTTATTACTAAAGGATGCTTACCATATACAAGTTGAATATCAATTTGAACGTATTTTAAAACATGAAAATGTTCTATTAGAAAATGTCCCTGATAAGCTAGAAGCATTTTTTAACGATTACCGACAAGCGCATGTTGATTTTATCGATGAAAAAATACAAGTACAGCTATCAAAAAAGAACAAAGTGCTATGGAAATCTGATAAATCCTCAACGCCAAAGCAAGTCAATTTAGCGCATAATCGCAAGAAAAATTACTTACTGGCAGAGGATAAGCCATATCCATTTTTAATTCGTCTTGGCGTGCAAACAGAAGAAGGAAAAATAAAAAAACAAAAATACGATAAATTTAAACAAATCAACCGCTTCATCGAATTTATCGATGATGCATTAACATATTTACCAAAGGATCGTCAGGTTCGTATTTTAGATTTTGGTTCAGGCAAATCCTATTTAACATTCGCCCTATACCATTATTTAAAAATCGAAAAAGGCTTAGATATTCGTGTCACTGGTTTGGATTTAAAGAAGGAAGTCATTGAAGAATGCTCACGAATTGCACAGGATTTAGGTTATGAGCAACTCGAATTTCTAGTAGGAGATATCAATGATTATAATGAAGAGTCTGCTGTAGATATGGTTGTGACTCTACACGCTTGTGATGTTGCTACTGATATGGCATTAGCCCGCGCTGTAAAATGGGGAGCGAGCGTTATATTAAGTGTTCCTTGTTGCCAACATGAGCTAAATCGCCAGCTTAACACACCAACACTGGATATCATGCTCCAACACGGTCTCGTACGCGAACGTTTTGCAGCGCTCGCAACGGATTCAATCCGAGCGGAAATTTTATCACTTGTTGGCTATGAGGCACAATTGCTGGAGTTTATAGATATGGAAAATACACCAAAAAACATTTTAATACGAGCTTATCATACAGGTAAAAAGCCAAATTCCGAACAGCGTGCTAACTATGATGCGTTTTTAAAGTTGCTAAATGCCAAGCCGTTTTTAGCAAATGAGTTACAAGCTTATCTTTAAAATAATGAGGGTATTTTACCTCCTTCGCGGGTATTTCATTGCGAAGCGCGAAGAGCGGGTATTCGGATACTTCCGATGGTGCGCACATTAAAAGGGAGGTCCAATAACTTCTGGACCTCCCTTTCTATTATAGTTCTTGTCGTAATGCTTGAATAACGTCAATTTTTGTTGCTTTACGTGCTGGACGATAGCCTGAAATCATCGCTACACCAATACTAATCGCTGATGCAATAATAACGAGCTGCCAAGGAATAAGTGAAAATGTAATGTCATTTTTACTAAATGCGTCTTCACCTGTTGCTGCTTCTAGAATTAAAGGTAATGCAGCATTTGCTACAAAGCTAAGAACATATGAAATGGCTACAGCTATTAAAGTACCAATAATACCAATGAACGTACTTTCCATTAAGAACAATCGTTGAATAAGTTTTGGGCTTGCCCCGATTGCCTTTAGTACACCGATTTCGCGAGTACGCTCTGTAACTGCCATTGTCATTGTATTGAAAATTCCAATTGAGGCGATCAAAACAGCAATTGTTCCTACAAATATTAAACCAATTTTTAAAACTAGGAAAAATACATTCATTTGATCCAATTGTTCAGTAACTGAATATACGCTATAGCCTTTGTCTTTTAGTTTGTCTAATATCGGCTTTACATTTTCCATGCTATCCGCAAAAATATTAAATTCCGAATAAAACATGTCATCCTCTTTAACCTTACCTGTTGCTGCTAAAGTTGTAGCTAGCATCGGCTTTTGCTCTGTGTCCATATAAATGGAGTTATTAATCATCCAATCATAAGATGGCTTCTTCATAACACCGACAATCGTATATTTCATTTTCCCGGTCTCTTCTGCCGCATCAGTATGAGGTACTAATGATAATTCAATCTCTTTACCAATTAATGAATCCTTATAACCTTCCTTACTACCATTATAATACGTGCCTTCTGCTTCAGCTTTTTTACTCTTTTCTTCAATAATTTTGCGCTCAGCATCATTTACTAAAGTTTGAGCAAAATGATAACCTACAATGATTTCGTTTGGCTTTGTTGGATACTTTCCTTCCGCAAGCATGCCATTCACTTGCTCAAAATCATGCATATTAGCAATATATAAATCAGAGTTTGTATCACGGCCCTCAAAAAATGAATGTGCGGATGCATTCACAGTAATCGTTTCGAGTACTGTTTCCACATGTTCTATACCTTTTATTTCATGAATTTGGTCCTCTGTAAATTGACCATTTCCAGACACTTGAATCTTCGTAACTTTTTCATTCGATAATATTTCATTACGCAAGGAATCCTGAAGCCCGAATCCAACTGAGGCGAGGACAATCAAAAATGCACAGCCCATCGTTGCCGCCAGTACTGTCATAAACACACGTAGTTTATTTTTCTTTATGTGTTGTGTAACAAAATCTAATTGATCTTTAAATAACATGTTATACTTCCTCCTTTACAAGTTCCCCATCGTACATGCGGAAACGTCGATGAGCTATTGTTGCTACTTCTTCATCGTGAGTAATGATGACAAATGTTAAACCAAGCTCACGGTTTAAACTTTGAATGAGCAGCAATATATCTTGCTCTGTTTCCGAATCAAGACTTCCTGTCGGCTCATCTGCCAACAAAATAGGTGGATTTGTAATTAGGGCTCTTGCAATACTAACTCGCTGTTGCTGACCACCCGATAATTCATTTGGGTAATGGTCTGCTACCTCCGTTAAACCAACTTTGTCCATTAACTTTTTCACCTTTTCAGTACGCACAACTTTCTTGATACCCTGTAACTTCAATGGTAGTTCAATGTTTTCCAACGCTGTTAAGCCTGGCATCAGTTGAAAGTTTTGAAAGATAAATCCGAACTGTTGCAAGCGGAAAGCTGCACTTTCTGTTTCGGTGAGATTAGCTGTTTCCATTCCATTTACTTTAATAGATCCTTGTTCAGATTTCATAAATCCAGCCAATGTTTGTAACAAGGTTGATTTACCGGATCCACTTTTACCAACAATTGCAACAATCTCACCTTTTTTCACCTCAAAGTTGACACCTTTTAATACCGGAACCTGTTTCTCCTTGCCTTTCTTGCCAATTAAAAATGTATGTTGTAAGTTTTCGACTTTAATCATTATCAAATAAACGCTCCTTCTACATTCTTTTGACTCATCACCATAACTATGGTTGGCTTCCTACGAAAGTCATCCTAAATTTTAGGTTATGAGCCTTTCTTTTCTCCATTGTAGTCAAGAATTCTTAATAAAATTGAAGGATAAAAATGAAGATATTCTTAAGAAAAGGGAACACTAATTAACAAAACGTTTCCTTTACATTCTCTTTACAATTCATTCACAAAATTTATTCAAAATTTTATGTCACCATAGTGTTTTTTTGTATTAAACAGAAAGTAGAAATCTTCGCAAAACCTATTTTTAAGGCATTTCACTGTATTAGTAAAAACAAATACAGAGATACATCTATGATTTTGTGAACAAATTGTATATTACAGGATTGTAAATTTTCATGTAGAATAGAAGAATTTTATGTAGATAAATTAAAGATTTTGTTATGATAGTAAAGTTTAGAGGCTAATTTATTTATATCCAGGAGGATTCGATTTACATGCTTAACTCAAAAAAACAAGACCCTTTCTTTATAGCTTTGCATAAAATTGCTGAGAATATGAGAGAGGCCGTACATTATGCGAATGATTTTCGTATTAACAGTGTAGCTGACCTAAAAGAGATTAGCATTACTATGAAAAATTACGAAACAGCTGGTGATAAGCTCATTCATGAACTAATCGTGATGCTAAATAAATCATTTATGACACCTATCGAACGCGAAGACATTCTAGAATTCGCTATTCGTATGGATGATGTATTAGATGGTACGGAGCATTGCATCGCTCATTTTGAGATGTTCTCTCTAACTGAGGTTGATGAATCAATGCGTACTTTCTTAGGCTATATTTCAAAAAGTGCTGATGAAATTGTTAAAGCAACAGAAGAGTTAAAGAAAAAGAATCTTATTGGCATGCGCCCACACGCAATTCTTATTAAGGACTATGAACGTGAATGTGATGAAGTACAGCGTTCGTCAATTAAACAACTATTTTTAAATGAAAAAGATCCAATTCGACTTATTAAATATAAAGATATATATGAGCAACTTGAAGATATCGCTGATCATTGCCAAAACGTTGCAAATACAATGGAAACAATTATCATGCGTAATGCGTAATTAGGAGATGGGCACTTACAATGAACACAATCATTATTCTAACCGTACTGGTCGTTATCTTTGCCCTAACATTTGACTTTATCAATGGCTTCCACGATACAGCAAATGCTATCGCAACTTCAGTTTCCACTAGAGCATTGAAACCTCGTGTAGCTATCATGCTGGCTGCAACGATGAACTTTATCGGAGCGATTACCTTTGTCGGAGTTGCTAAGGCTCTAACAAAAGACATTGTAGATCCATTCTCTTTAAATGCTTTTGAAGGAGACACAACGGGTTCAGTTGTTATTTTAGCAGCATTAATCTCCGCCATTATTTGGAATTTACTAACATGGTATTTTGGTATTCCATCGAGTTCTTCACATACTCTGATTGGGTCCATTGCTGGTGCAGCAGTTGCGTCTGCGGGCTTCGGAGTTCTAAACTATAGCGGTTTTACTAAAATCATTATGGCCTTAGTGCTATCACCAATCCTTGCGATTTGCGCTGGATTTATTATGATGACACTGTTTAAATTATGGTTTAAAAACTTAAATTTATATCGTACGAATAAAGGTTTCCGTACAATGCAAATTTTCACTGCCGCAATTCAATCGTTTACACATGGCACAAACGATGCACAAAAGGCGATGGGGATTATGACGATGGCGTTAATCGCTGGTGGTTTGCATACAGGAGATGAAATCCCTTTCTGGATACGAGCTGCAGCAGCAACTGCAATGGGGCTTGGTACTTCTATCGGTGGCTACAAAATTATTAAAACAGTCGGCGGTAAAATCATGAAAATCCGTCCTGTAAACGGGGTAGCAGCAGATTTAGCTTCTGCATCAGTTATCTTCGGCGCAACATTAATTCACCTACCAGTATCTACAACACACGTTATTTCTTCCTCTATCATGGGTGTCGGCTCTGCACAACGTGTACGTGGTGTGAACTGGGGAATGGCGCGTAAAATCGTAACTACTTGGGTTATTACGATGCCAATTTCAGCAGTTATGGCAGCTGTTATTTACTTTTTGTTATCGTTATTTTTTTAATATGACTGCATACTAAGACTCCTGTTCCTTATTGGACAGGAGTCTTTACATTGTCACACGACAAAATGCAACACATCCTTTACACTATTTTAAAAGGGGGATCGAACCTACTATGAAAAATTTTTCAGCTTTTATTACAGCCCACGCTAAAGCTATCGTAGCTTTATGGTTCGTAATTTTTATTGCCATGGCTATGTTTGCAATACAACTTCCAAGCAAGCTTCATGGAGATGGCTTTTTTGTTAAAGGAGATCATACCTACGTAACAAATGAGCTTGCAAAAACATTTGATTTGCCTTCAGATACAATTTTGGTCGTCTTCAATCCGGCTGACGATAAAAAAATTCAAGATACTTTAAAAAAGTTGAAAAAAATTAAGGAGATTCATTCAATCCAGTCACCACTTGATGATTCTTCTTTACAAAAAAATGGTATAGCTTATGCCATGGTTCATATTAAAAATAATGTTGAAAATCTGCCTGATGTTGTGAAAGACATCCGTTCATTAATAGAGAATGACGGTGTGAGCATTACAGGCGGGCCTGTTATTTCTGAAGACATCAATACAGCAAGTCAAAAGGATTTAGCATCAGCGGAAGCAATAGGCTTACCAATCGCTATCATAGTGCTATTACTTGCTTTCGGTACTGTCGTAGCCTCAATCTTACCTATCATTATCGGAATTGTTACTGTTGTAACTGCGTTTGGAATTTTGACTTTGTTTAGCGGTAATGTCAATTTATCAATTTTTGTGTTAAATATAGTACCAATGCTTGGACTTGCATTAAGCATTGATTTTGCCTTGTTGTTTATTAACCGGTATCGCGAGGAACGTGCCCATACATCCATTGTACAGGCCATTCAAACGGCGATACAGACAGCTGGTCGTTCTATCATCTTTTCTGCTGCTTGTGTCATGATCGGCTTAGGTGCGATGATTGTCATTGATGTCGAAATTTTTCACAATATCGCTTTAGGAGGCGCAATTGTTGTATTCCTTGCAGTACTTTCTGGCTTAACCTTGCTACCTGCTACGATGATGCTATTAGGAGATCGCCTAAATAAATGGAGATTATTACGTGTAAAACCTGATAGAGCAAATCGTTGGCGTGGCTTTGCTGGCTTTGTCATGAAACATCCAGTTACCATCGTTATTACGGCATTATTATTACTAGGTATTGGTATGATTCCATTGAAGGATATTAAACTTACAATTCCTCAGGTGGATTCATTACCGACAAAATATGATGCTCGTATAGCTTATGATCAGTTAGACGAAACGTTCGGATTTGGTAATACCTCTACCTTATATTTACTAGCAGAACGTAAGGAAGGCTGGGAAGATAGTGAGGGCAGAAAGCTTATTTACAATATTCAAGAAAAATTACTTGATGACCCACTAGTAAATCATGTATCAACCATTTATACGACCGCTAACATTAAGTCACCTGAGGAACTCACTGCATCTTTGAAAATTCCACAAGTGGCAGAACAATTAAAACCAATTCAAAATACATTCTCTAAAGATAAACAACTCTTTATCCCAATTACATTGGATGCAGCCGGTTCATCTACTACTGCTCAAAAATTCGCTCGAACATGGAAAGATAAAGATTTAGGTGTCGACTTTACTCTCGGAGGTCCTGCGAAATTCAATCAAGAAATTTTTGATGAAATATCTAGTAAAATTTTCTTGGCTGTATCGATTATTATCGTTTCAACGTTCTTTATTTTAATGATCGCTTTCCGCTCTATTTTAATCCCACTGAAAGCGATTATTATGAATATTATTGGGCTTTCGTCGGCTTTCGGTATTCTCGTCTATATTTTCCAATACGGACATTTGGGTATTGATGCCGGTACAATTGTACTTATTATCCCAGTTATTGTATTCTGTCTTGTATTCGGCTTAAGTATGGACTATGAGGTCTTTTTAATATCACGTATTCAAGAGGAATATCAAAAAGGGGCAGATAATACGAGCGCCACGATTGACGGTCTAACCTCTACCAGTCGTATCATTACATCAGCAGCGCTTATTATGATTGTGATAACGGGGGCATTTGCTTTTACAGATGTGCTGCCTGTGAAGCAAATTGGAGTTGGTATAGCTATTGCAGTTGCTATCGATGCAACTATTATTCGTCTCATGCTCGTTCCAAGTCTTATGAAGCTCTTAGGTGACTGGAATTGGTGGTTACCCTTCGCGAAGAAGCAAAAATAAAAGAATCCGCAACTCTCTCACAAAGGTTGCGGATTTTTCCTTATTTTGAATAAATACGATCGTACCATTCTTTTGCTGCTTCTACCTCAGGCATTGTTAGCTGATGACCATAATTAAACCATACAGTTGTCACATCTGCCCCTGCTGATGTTAAAAGCGCCTCTAAATCTTCAGATTCTTGAGCAGAACACATTGGATCATTCGTTCCAGCACCGATAAAGACAGGAATTGAAGAAAGAGTAGGTAATTCAATATCACGTCTAGGTACCATTGGATGATGCAATATTGCACCTGCTAGAGCGCCCTCATAATGGAATAATAGGCTAGCAGCAATATTCGCGCCATTAGAGTAGCCGATAGCAACAACTCGATTACGGTCAAAGCCATACTGCTGTGCTGCCTCTAATAAAAAGTCATTTAATTCCTTCGTATGGAAAATTAAATCCTCTATATCAAAAACACCTTCCGCTAATCGACGGAAAAAGCGTGGCATACCATTTTCAAGTACATTTCCACGAACACTTAAAATGCTTGCTGTATCAGCAATTTCCTTTGCAAGACCAATTAAGCTTTGTTCATTTCCACCTGTACCATGTAACAGTAAAAAAGTTGGTTTTGTTTCATCTGTTCCTTTATGAAAAACGTGCTGCATTTACAGTCCACCTCTCGATTATCTTGAATTCGAGATAATTGTAGCCTGTGGCAAAATTAAATTCAAGCTCTTTGACTTATTAATTTCTCGATTTTCACGATTTGGCTGTTCCTGATGGTCTTTATAAAATTTCGTAATCGTAAATACCGAAATTAAACAAACAGCTATAACAGCAACAATAACTACTCCCACTATTTTTTTCCCATTCATTCGTTCTTATCCCCCGAATTACTTATTTCTTTTTACGAAAACCTTCTTCTAGTAAATATTCTTTCGCGGCATCATGTGTACCAAAGGCTTCCTCTAAATTTTCACCGTGATAAACATTCCACGAACGTTGCTCAAAGGCTAGCATTAATTTAACACCTTCGCGATTTTGCCATATCTCTTCGATTGGCTCTTGCTCCTCTTGTTCTTCCGACAAATATTGAATGGCGTCTTCAATAATTTCACGAAGCTGTTGTTCATCGTAGTCACGAATATTTACTAGGCATTTATCGTTTGCTTCTTCTTCATAGCGCAATAAATCACCAACGAAGACGAAGCCGTTGCCATTTGGGTGTAGCTTTTCTACAATAATTGTCTTTTCATAAAGGCTGTCCATAAAGTGATAATTTAGGCGTTTTAATGAAATTTCCTTCTTCGTAAGTTCAGAAAATGAGTCGATGATGGCTTGCTTTTGTTCAAATGTTAGCATATAAAAATGCTCCTTTTCTATTCAATATCTCTTTTAGTATAACTTATTCTTCCTGTTATATTGAAGTAAAATAGGCAGTACTAAAAGTAAAGTTTGATGTCCATAACGTGTAGGTTGATTTCCGTTCCGATTGGGCGCTTTTATCGCTGTCGCTCCGATGTTGGTCACGAAGGCGTTAACACAGGATGTGATGGTCTTAGCCTTCGTTCCTCTATTGCTAATCCCCAAGGAGTCGCCCAATCTCCACTCCAATCAACTTATTCACATGGCATACCCTAAAAAAATAATAACCCTAACTTTTGATGACAAGACAAAAATAGTAGTATATTTACGAAAGCTAGAGCCTAATAATTATCTAATATAAAGGTAAAAAAATCCGCTTAAAACTCCCTGCGGATAGAGCAAGAGCGCATCGATGCGGCTCATACACTGTCCAAGGAAAGCAAAGCGGATTTTACCTTTTACAATTTTGCTAGAGTTCTGATGGAAGACTTTTTCAGTCTCCCACAATTCATAACATTTTATCTTTTACAAACTGAATAACATGAGCAACGTATAGTTCACGGTAAGGGACGAATTGTGCAGCACCTACTGGGCGCGCAATTTTTGCTCGTTGACCATCAGGGAAATATTCATAGCCTTCAATATTCAGAGTAGCTGTTTCTCCTAAAAAGAATGCCTCTGCCTCGTCAAGCTTTGCTCGAACAACCCCCGACACTTCCTCATACTGCAGTTCAAATGATTCCCAATCGTGTTTGAATGGATATATAAAAACATGACAAAATTCATTATCAATCATATTTTCCGAAACGATACTACAAGATGTCATGCCCATTTTTACCACTTCGTGTACGTTGACATTGAGCCCTAGCTCTTCCTTCACTTCACGAATTCCTGATTCTACTGTCTCTATGGCTAATAGATGCCCTGCTGCTGTAATATCAAGTAAGCCAGGGTAGTCCTTTTTTTGTGTACTACGGATTTGGAAATAGATATAGTCCTCATTGACTAGCCAACAGTGGAATGTTTCATGCCATAGCCCTTTTTCATGTACCTCTGCCCTAGTTGCTGTCCCAATCTGTTCATGCTGTTCATTAAAAACTTTCACAATTTCTTGTTCCATTTTTTCGACTCCTATACTGACTTCGTAGCCTTTTTCTTAATCTCGTTACGTTCATCATAAATATTGGATACGATCACTTTTAATACTGCATAAAATGGTACAGCAATAATAATACCGATGAAGCCTGCAATATTACCTGCTGCTAAAATAACTGTAATGACTGTTAGCGGATGTATATCGAGTGTTTTTCCCATTACATTAGGAGTTATAAAGTTACTATCAATTTGCTGCGCCACGAGTGTGACAACAGACACCCATATGACTAACACAGGATCCTGAACAATAGCCACAATCAGTGCTGGTGTAAAGGCGATCCATGGTCCAATAAACGGAATCATATTCATAAAGAATGCAAATATAACAAGCAGCAACGAGTAATCTAAACCTATAATTAAATACCCGACATACATAATGAGTGCAAGTAAAAAACTAATTTGTAGCTGCCCTTGAATATAGCTACGTAAAACAACGTCAATTTCACTTAACGTCTTTTTCACCCATTCACGACGTTCACCACTAAAATATTTATAAACTGACGGCGCAAATTTTTCATGATCCTTCAACATAAAAATAAAGAAAAATGGAATTAAAATAGCTAATAAAGAAACTGATACAACTGATTGTAAAAACGAAACTAGCCCCTTACTTGCCACAACGGCAAAATGCTGTGCAGAATTTGCCATATTGTCAATAAAATCATTTAACTGTGGTGGGAAGTTATCCTTGTTTTTAAACACATAATCAGCTGCATCTTGAATACTAGCACTAATCTGTGGTATATTTTTCACTAAATTATTAACCTGCACTGCAATCGGATTACCAACGACCCAACCAAAGCTACCAACAAGCGCTATTAGTCCAATGATTATCGTTAATATACTCGCCCATCTCGGCCATTGACGCTTCTCTAAAAACCTCTGAATCGGCTCCGTAACATAATACAAAACACCGCCAAGCAATAAAGGTATAAAAATAGCCTTTAAGATAATAACAAACGGAGAAAAAATCCAATGAATCTCTATAAAATATTTAATGATTAGTAGAGCAAGTAAAACCCCTACTCCTACTTGAAACCAAACTTTCCTCGTCACTTTCTTCACTTCCTTTTATCACAGTTACTGAAAATACTACTTATATATTAACCATTTCGCAAGTATTCAATTATTTATTGTCAAAACAAAAGAGTTTTTGAAATTTAAAAAATTCACAACCCTCCAACATCAATCCCGCTAGCCCCTCAAATGCTAAAGCATCTGAGGAAGCTCGGACGGATTGTTTCCCACAGGAGTGTCGCGAATTTTCACTAATGTTGCATAACGCAGTAGTTTATAATTTTGTATCTTCTACTGAATTTAAGTAATTTTCAATATCACCAATAACGGATTCAACACAGCCGTCCTCAAATGGCGAAATTAAGCCTGCTTCTTTTACAAGCTTCGTAAAGGACATAGAGCCACCTAAACCGCATAAATGGATATAATCCTTCCAAGCAGCTTCAAATTCTTCACGTGAACGTTTCCAGAATTGGAATGCACAAATTTGTGCTAACGTATAATCAATGTAATAAAACGGACTTGCATAAATATGTGCCTGACGTTGCCATATACCGCCTGCTTCTAGATAGCTGTTATGATCATAGTCACGGTGTGGTAAATAAGTTTCTTCGATTTTTTTCCACGCTGCTTTACGTTCAGCTGGTGTCATATTCGGATTTTCATAAATCACATGCTGGAACTCATCAACTGCAACACCATAAGGAAGGAATAATAAACCGCTACTTAAGTGTGTAAACTTATATTTTTCTGTGTCTTCCTTAAAGAATAGCTCCATCCATGGCCATGTGAAAAATTCCATACTCATCGAATGAATTTCACAAGATTCATATGTCGGCCATAAATATTCCGGGATGCCAATGTTACGGCTTGAATAGACTTGGAAAGCATGTCCAGCTTCATGTGTTAACACATCGATATCGCCAGAAGTACCATTAAAGTTCGAGAAGATAAATGGCGAGTGATAGTTTTCGATAAATGTACAATAACCGCCACTCTCTTTTCCTTTCTTCGCCACTAAGTCCATTAAATCATGGTCAATCATGAAGTTGAAGAATTCACCAGTTTCAGGTGATAGCTCTTCATACATTTTTTTACCGTTCGCAACAATCCACTCCGGATCGCCTTTTGGCGTAGCATTTCCTGATAAAAAGTTTAATGCTTCATCATAGAACTTCAAGTCAGAAATACCAATGCGTTTTGCCTGACGCTCGTATAATTTTGTTGCAAGCGGCACGATCAAATCACGAACTTGGTCACGGAATTTCTTTACCATCTCTGCATTATAATCAATGCGATTCATTCGAATATAGCCTAGTTCGACATAGTTTTTGTATCCTAATTTAACAGCTATTTCATGACGCACCTTGACAAGTTCATCATATAATCGATCAAATTCCTCTTCATGCCCAGCAAAAAATCCAAAGCGTGCATCTGTTGCTGCCTTACGCATTGCACGATCAGTAGACTCCGCATATGGTCCAAGCTGTGCAAGTGTTAATGTTTCACCATTAAAGTCAATTTGTGCAGAGGCAACTAGTTTATTGTATTCTGAAACAAGCTTATTCTCCTTCTGCATTAAATCAATGACTGTTGGCGAAAAGCCTTTAATTTGATAAGTTGCTAGATCGAATAACTGTTGTCCCCATTTATCTTCTAACTGTTCGCGGAATGGTGAAGCGATGAGTGCTTTATAATATTCTGTTGTTACCTCTTCTAGCTCAGGGCCAACTTCGTCGAAATAATCACGTTCTGCATGATAAAATTCATCATTTGTATCAATTGAAGCACGAATATACACTAAGTTCGCCATCGTAGCATAATCATTACTCAATCCGTTTAATTCCTCAATTATTTCACTTTGCTCGTCCATCGTTTGAGCATTTTTAAATTGCTCAATTAAAGATAATTGTTGCTCTTTCATTACCTCAATATTTGGACGATTGTATTCATAATCTTTAAACGTTTTCATATAATTCCCCTCTTTCTATCATATACCCCGTTATATTTCTATTATATGCCAAATCTATGTTATTAAGAAACAAATTAATAGCCAAATATATATGTTTTTAATAGTGCTGCCCTTTCACGTAGCGTTAACTTAATTTCCACCGATTTTGGCGTTTTTGCCGCAACGACATCTACTTCAAAACCTAAAGACTCAGCTAAATATTTGGCACGCTTTAAATGAAAATCATTAGAGACAATCGTGATTTCCTTAGTTCCTTTAGGCAAAAGTTCTTTAGAAAATAGTAAGTTTTCATAAGTTGAAGTAGATTGGTCTTCCACTAATATTCTATTAGTATCAATGCCATTGTCCTCTAAGTATTTAAGCATGACAGAAGCCTCTGTCCGATCTTCATCCCCCCCTTTTCCACCTGACACAATTACTTTTACATTTGGATACTTTTTCAAATACTTTACAGCCTCTTCTAATCTATTTTTCAAAGAAAGCGATGGAATTCCACCCGGTTTTACCTTCGCTCCCAGGACAATCATGTATGTAGCTGTTCCGTTTGCAGCCGGCTGGAGACCTTGTTTCATCTCCTCGCCGAGCCAAATATAAACAACAACACTTATAGCAAGTAGTAAAACCCCCAATTTTATTACCCATTTTTTCACTATTTATCCCTCCCTTACCTTTTATTAACGCTTAGGCAAGAAAAAGGATGCTTGTACTAGAATTACTGTACAAACATCCTGATTGATTATCTTAATATAAAACGCTTAATAGATTCCTGTAATGCTGTTATTTCATCTGTCAAATCATTGGAAGACTCACTAACAAGCTGAATGGCACGCTGTTGTTCATCAACAGATGCCGTTACTTCCTCTGATGCAGCGGCATTTTTCTCACTAATCATCGCAATACTTTCGATAGATTGCATAATGATATCCTTTGAGCTATTTAAATATTCTACTCCCGCAGTCATTTCCCCAACGACGGAAATAATCTTCTCTACAGCCAATTCAATTTCCTTGAAGGATGACTCCGTTATGGCAACCGACTCGTTTTGCTGACGAACAATGACGTTTGTTTTCTGCATCTCATCGTTCACTAAATTAGTTTCACTTTCAATTCCCTTTAAGGTTGTACGCACTAGCTCAGTTGCTACAGATGTTTGATCCGCTAGCTTACGTACCTCCTCAGCTACAACTGCAAATCCCTTACCATGCTCACCAGCTCTAGCCGCCTCTATTGATGCATTCAATGCAAGCAGGTTCGTCTGATCAGAAATCTCGGTAATAGTACCGACAATGCCTTCAATCTCCCTGACTTTCACAATTAAGCTATTAAATACAGCATGAACATTATTAATCAATTCTGAAGACTCGTGTGATTTCTCTTTTAAGCTGTTTAAATTTAAGAGCCCCTCTTGATTTGATCGCTTCATATGTTGAGATGCATCAAGCATCACTTCATTTTTGTCATGCAATACTTCAATCTGATGGGCAAAATCAATAGCAGTTCTATTTGTATCCTCAGCATCTGAAGCTTGCTTTGCTGCACCGTCCGCGACCTCATTTATCGCTTTTACTATTTCATCTCCATAAGCGTTTGTTTCCTCTGCCACAGATGTTAAATTTGACGATGTCGATTGAATTTCTACAATAGCTTCCTCTACATCTGTAATTAAAGTTTTCAGTTGATCAACCATGTCATTAAAACCTTCATTTAACTGACCAATCTCATCTGAGCGTTGTAGATTTTCGATTTCTACAGTTAAATTCCCTTTCGCTACCTCACGTACTCGTTTCGATATTTTTTGCACTGGTAAAGCTAAATGTCTCGAAACCATTATGACCACTACAGTACCTACAATAATAGCACCTAATAATGTAATACCAATAACGAGTAATAATGAATTAGCTTCTTTATTAAAGTCTTGCATATATGTACCTGATGCAATGATCCATCCCCAATTAGGATCCTTTGCAGAATAAATTATTTTTGGAGCTAATACATCTTGACCCGGTAGCGCAAACTCATATTGTGTAAATCCTCCACCAGCAAGTGCTTTTTCGATTACTTCCCGAATAAAGTAATTGCCGCTACTATCTTTATCGTTCCAAAGGCTATCCCCTTCTCGAGTCGGATGAGTTGTTAATGTCCCTTTATCATCTAAAACATATATATAACCATACTTCCCTAAGTCTCCAGGATAATTTATTGGCCTCTTTCCTTCACTATCCTTTGGCCCTAGAAGTGCCTCCCGCACCCGTTCCTGTGCAACTTCCAAAGGAACGTCACCCCTTTTAACACTCTCATTTGCGAGCTCGATTAATTGCAAAGTAGATTCAACACTATTTTTAATAACTTGTTCGCCAATATTCTCCATACCTTTATTTGCTTTATTATAACTAACCAAACCTATTGTTAAACTAGGAACAATTAACAATACTAATGAAATGATAATTAGTTTCCCTTGTATTGAACGTGAAAACTTCATTCTTTAGCCCCCTTTTCTCTTCGTTCACCATGACTATTAATCTATATTATGTTACGATTTGTAATTTTTCACAATGGGTAAAACGTAATTTAAGTATGAATTATTCGCTTTTTTACCCAGATATGCTCGATCACCATAATTGGATAAGCTAGGGCACTTTCCTGAGGGCGACCGATGAACTGAAATCAAAGAAAAAACTATCTTCCTACAGCGATATGCCTTATAGAAAAATAGTTTTTTGATTTTATCGTATTTACCTAAGAAATGATCATAATCCAAGCCACTAAAGCTATTAAAGTAGCGAAAAGAGTTGGTATTGTTAAAATAATACCTATTTTTAAATACTGTACCCAGCCAATTTTTATTCCTTTTTGCGCCAGTATATGGAGCCATAACAATGTTGCGAGTGAGCCAATCGGTGTCATTTTAGGACCTAAATTAGTGCCGATGACATTTGCATAAATAAGCCCATCTTTAATAATGCCAGTTGCACTAGTTTCAGCAATAGCTAATGCATCAATCATTACAGTTGGTAGGTTATTCATAATAGCTGACAAAATCGCTGCAACAAACCCCATTGTTATCGTTGCTACCATCAACCCTTGCTGTATCGCGTGCTCTAATAGACCTGCTAGCAATCCTGTCATTCCTACATTTTTCAAGCCATATACAACCACATACATACCGATAGAAAAGAACACAATATTCCACGGTGCCCCTTTCACAACTCTCTTTGTATCTACAATATGGCTACGTCGTGCAAGCAGGAAAAAAATAGCCGCTACACCACATAAAATAAATGACACAGGAATTTTGAAAAACTCACTCGTAAAGAAACCAACTAATAATATCGCTATAACATACCATGATAATAAAAATAATCTCGTATCTCGAATTGCTAGCTTCGGATTATCAACTGCCTCAAGTGAATATTCTTTTGGGATTGAACGGCGAAAGACAATATAAAGTACAGTAATACTTGCCAATAAAGAGACTAAGTTCGGTATCAGCATATGTAAGAAATATTCCATAAATCCAATACCGAAATAGTCTGCTGACACAATATTTGTTAAATTACTAATGACTAACGGTAATGATGTTGTGTCTGCTATAAAGCCACTTGCAATAATAAATGGAAAGACCATTTTATCGCTTAAATTCAACTTACGGACTATCGCTAGAACGATTGGGGTTAGTATTAAAGCTGCACCATCATTAGCAAATAATGCTGAAACAATAGCGCCTAAACAGGAAAGATAAATGAATAAGCGGATACCACTTCCCTTTGCGATGCGTGCCATATGTAGGGCAGACCATTCAAAGAATCCTATTTCATCTAAAATAAGTGAAATGAAAATAATTCCTATAAACGATAACGTTGCATTCCAAACGATCTCTGTTACCTCAACAACATCTTGCCAAGTAACAACCCCGAATGTCAACGCAATTGCAGCACCAATACAAGCAGACCAGCCGATCGATATTTTACGTGGCTGCACTATTACAAAAAATAAAGTTACTAAAAATATAGCAATCGCTAAAAGAGCTTGCACTGTTTTCCTCCCTATATCAATTATGCCTCGGTATAATTGCGTCCGAATCGGCTTTGTGCTTAGGCCTGCAGATGTTTTTTGTGCGAAAGCGCAGTGCTAACGTAGCGACAGCAACAGATGTTTTTTGTGCGAAAGCGCAGTGCTAACGTAGCGACAGCAACAGATGTTTTTTGTGCGAAAGCGCAGTGCTAACGTAGCGACAGCAAGCCTATTATCATGAAATCTTATGCCACCAGGAATATCATTTGTCTACATATAAAACCAGTAGCTTAAATTTGCTACTGGTTTTATATGTTTATATTATTCGCCTAAATCTGCATTATGGTAAACGTTTTGGACATCCTCTAAATCTTCTAATGCATCAATTAATTTTTCAAATTTCGCAATGTCGTCACCAGTTAATGCTACTTCTGTTTGTGGAAGCATTGAAAGTTCCGCTACTGTAAATTCTTCAACACCAGCTGCTTTTAGTGCTTCTTGTGTAGCAAAGAATTGGTCCGGCTCTGCATAAATAATGACAGCCTCTTCTTCTTCCAGAATATCACGAGCATCAATATCTGCTTCCATTAAAATTTCAAGAACTTCATCTGCTGATTTACCTTCTAAACCGATAACTGCTGTTGAATCAAACATGTAAGCAACAGATCCACTGACACCCATATTCCCATTATTTTTACCAAATGCTGCACGTACATCCGAAGCTGTACGATTAACATTATTAGTTAAGGCATCAACGATTATCATAGTGCCGGCTGGTCCGAAACCTTCATAACGTAATTCATCGAAGTTTTCATCGCCGCCACCCTTCGCTTTATCAATTGCTTTTTCAATAATATGTTTAGGAACACTGTATGTTTTTGCTCGTTCGAGAACAACTTTAAGGGCACGGTTTGACTCAGGATCTGGTTCGCCTGATTTAGCTGCCACATAAATTTCACGTCCGAATTTTGCATTAATACGGCTTGTGCTTTGGTCTTTTGACGCTTTCTTTTCTTTAATATTGTTCCACTTACGACCCATTGTTTCCACTCTCTTTCAACATTTTAGTTTATCAAAATCATAGATACGCAGCTGCACATCTGTAAATGGTAGGTAAATCAATTATGCCTCGGCATAATTGCGTCCGGATTCGGCTTTGTGCTTAGGCCTGCACGATGCAGGTCAGTTAGCCGTTATCGCATGGATGCGATGATTTTAGGCTAACATCCTTAAATAACTCCTTTCCGATTCCGTGACATCCGCCGGAGGCTTTAACTCTTTTCAGCAAATGTCTTTTGTACCGAAAGCGTAGCGACAGGTACAGGTGTTTGGACACCGGCTGAAAAGTTACCTAAACCAGCATTCATCTCACCACCTATATAGGAAGGAGACTTCTGCTGAAAGAAGTTAAATACTTATCGTATCTTTACTCTGCAAATAATAACACAAATGATGCTTTCAAGGCTAGATATCCCAATGTTTAAGGTGAATTTATTAAGCATTAATTGTAAAAAACATTTCATTACCAAAAGTTATGGATGACATTTGTTAAAACGTCTGCGCGAAAGCGGATTGATAACGAAACGGCAGCGACTGTGCGAAGCGAAGCGACAGCAACAATGCTCCCAGTCGGAACCGAAATCAACCACACGTTATGGTGATAATCAAAAAATTGTTTCACTTAGAGCCACTTTACAATTGGTTTTCTACTTTGATTTTTTCTAATAGTGCATGACAGCCTTCTAAAGCTAAATCATAGGTTTCTTGAAAATCTCCTGTATAGTATGGATCAGGCACGTCTTTTCGATGGTCGGTTAAATCTAAAAAGCGGAAAATCTTTGGGGAATCAATATTGCCAAGCATCGTTCGGATATTACGTATATTGCTATCATCCATGCCAATAATGTAGTCAAAATTTTCAAAGTCAGCTTTTTGTAATTGTCGGCCCTTCATCCCTTTCGTTGAGATGCCATACTCCTTTAGCTTTTCTTGTGTTCCTCTATGAGGGGGTTCATCAATATGCCAAGAGCTTGTTGCAGCCGAATCTACTTCAACTTTATGACTTAAATGCTCTTTCTCTACTAAATCACGCATGACCGCTTCAGCCATTGGTGACCGACATATATTCCCCAAACATACAAAAAGTACTTGAATCATTTCTATATCCTCCCACAATTAATTTTGCCAGGCGTAAATGTAGCTGTCGCTTTGCTTTTGCTACAGAAAACATATTCTGAATGAAGATAAAGCACTCAAAATCAATGATTCTGAGTGCCTTCTTAGTTATCCAGCATATGACTGGCAGGAAGCTACTCCACTTCAAAAGGTTGTGAAGGTTTGATTTCTTCACAAGGAGGCTTCATCTGAATTTGTTTCACTTTATTTCTTTTCTGCTGCAATTCGTTTCTCTAATTCTTCAGTTAACGCTACTAATTCATGCTCAAGACGATGAGTAAATTCCTCGCGTCCTTCTTTACCTTTACCTGTTACATAAAATGGCTCTCCGTAAATTAGATAACCCTTTCCACGCTTAAAAACATCGCCGGCATTACGCGCACCAACGTAAGCGGCTGGTACAATTTGAGCTTTAGAGAGCTGTGCTATAGTAATCGCACCTTGCTTTAAATCCGTACCATCAGCATTTCGTGTACCTGATGGGAAAATCCCGACGATTTTACCCTCTTTCAATAACTGTGAAGGGATTTTAATAACACTTGGTCCTGGATTGTCACGGTCTACCGGAAATGCATTTAAACGCTCTATAAGCCAGCCAAGGCCTTTTATATCAAATAATTGCTTTTTAGCCATAAAGTGAATTTCTCGAGGAGTCATTGAAACCCCAAGGTTTAAAATATCAACATAGCCCGTATGTGTACATGCAATAATAAACCCACCTTCCTTCGGTAAGTTTTGCTCCTCATATACACGCGCCTTTGAGCCCGTTAATGTTAATATCACTTTTACAAGATTTGCTATAAATTTATACACTGTTTCATCCTACCTTTTCAATAGTTATACCTATTGTAATCGAAAAGACCAGTATATAGCAATTGCATATGAAATAACTAGATTCTTCCCACTAATACATCAACATCAATCGTAATTTCATTTAAATGGATATTGACTTCTTCTTTTTTATGCCAGCCCATCGGTGTCATTTCAAGCAGTGCTGGTACAAGCTCTGTAGCTAGCGGTACTGTATAAGTAATACGTTCTACACTAACATCAGCAAAGCTTTCTTTAAAACGAGCAACTATTTGTTCATTTGAATACGACTCTTTTGTAGAATCCGCATATAATTGTGCTCGAAGCTCATGTAGGTACCCGCTTTGAGGTACAACCTTCACAACACAACCATTCTGAGTTAATAGACGTTTAAATTCTTCGTAATTGGCGGGCGATAAAATATTTAATATGGCATCAAAGCTTGATTTTGCAAATGGACTTTTCGCTAAATCACCAACACACCAAATTTGCTCTGGATAATGTCGGGAAGCAGCAAGTATGCCTTCTTTCGCTATATCAATACCCATGCCTAACCCTTGTTTCTTCGCCATAATACGGGATAAATGTGAACCCTCACCACACCCTGTATCAAGCACTGTTTCTGCATTAGCAACTAACTCTCCGATTTTATCTTCTACTAAATCATAGATACCACTATCAATAACTGCTTTTCGAGATTCAAAGAGATCTTTACTGTACTTAGAAACAGCACCATGTGTCAGCATATTGACATAGCCCTGCTTGGCAATATCAAAAGAATGATTTGAGGAACATACTAAACTACCCTGCTCAAAAACACTCATTGACTCCTGACAAATTGGACAAGCAAAAAGCGTAATATTTTTATCCATTAAGGCTGCCCCTGCAGCTCTTTTAGAAAGTGCTCCCATTAATTTACCTCCTTCTGTTCTGTAGGTGAAACAAGTGCAAAACGCTCCCACTTACGACTTCTCCATCTAAAGTATACGATAATGGCTCGCATCCATTCATCTGCCGAAATCGCTAGCCAAATACCTACTAAACCCCAGTCTAAAACGAATACAAATAAGTAACCGAGTGGAAGGCTCATACATACCATTGATAAGAAACCGATTTTCACCGGGAATCTTGCATCCCCTGAGGCACGCAATGAGTTAATAACCACAATATTCATCGTACGCCCTGTCTCAAGTAGAATACTTAATGCTAGGACAGATGCTCCTATTGCTATGACCTCTGGGTTATCAGTAAAAACGTGCATAAGTTGCTTACGGAATATCGTCACAACAGCAACCATAGTTATCGTAAAAACGAAAGCGGCTCGTACACTTGACCAAAGCTGATGATAAGCTTGATCTTTTTTACCAGCACCCACATTTCGCCCAATAATTATAGCTGTACCTGTACCGATTGCAATCGCAAACAAATACGTAAACATCGAAATATTCATGGCATATTGTCTTGCTGCAAGTGTCTCTGAACCTAAATATGTTGCATAATAAAGGAAGACAATCTGACAGAACTGATAAAGCACCTGCTCAAATGCTGAAGGTAAGCCTATATTTAATATTTTTCGAACATATTCCTTTGAATACTCAAAATAGTATTCTAGCTTCACTCTTACTTCCATGACTTGATACAACAACCAGAAAAACACAAGAACTGCTAATCCACGACTTATAACTGAAGAAATAGCCGCTCCTTTTACACCTAGCTCCGGTAATCCAAGGTTACCAAAAATTAAACCGTAGTTTAATACAACGTGTAGCACATTCATACCTAGTGATACATACATCGTTTGCTTTGTCCATCCATGCACACGGATAATCGCTGCTAACGCATTTATAACTGCCTGTAAAAAAATGAAGCTTCCTATAATCACCAAATAGCTTTGGGCGTATTTAAGCACTTCCCCCTGCAAGTTCATCATGGTCATTAAATGACTCGAAAAGAAGAAAAATAAAACACTCATCAAAAGTCCAACGACCATATTCATCGTTACTGCTAAAGCGGAAATCTTCGCCGCTTCAAAAACGCGCCTTGAGCCTAAATATTGAGATACAACAATGGAAGCACCATTACCAACTACTTCAAGTATTAAAATTGCAATATAAATATATTGATTGGCTGCACCAACCCCGGATACAGCATTATCTGATAAAGCACTAAGCATAAAAGTATCGGCTAATCCCATTAACATAAATAAAAATACTTCTAAGAATATCGGCCACGTTAAATGGAATAAACTTAACTTATTTGTCTCTTTTATATCACTTTCTCTCAATGCATCTGCCAATACTTTTCACTTCTCCTATACGCTTTATAAAGATTTTTACGGGCAGTACCTGACGCTTCGTTTTCAATAAAGATAAATTACTGCCCGTTAACGCGGGATAAAAATATATAGTATCTTATCATAGATTTTTAGGCTATAAAGGTTTTTTTCTAATGAAACATGCAAAGCTAGTATAATACGTAAAAATCCCTTCCACAATTTTATGTGAAAGGGTTTCTTGTTATATTAAGCAATGATCCTGCAATTGCTTACGTTTTTCTGTTGTTAAGCCAAACTCACTCTCTAAAAAAGCGGTCTTAGAGCCATATCGGTTTTCCATTGCATCAAATGCAGCTTGTAAATACTCCTCACTGGCAGACATTAAGGCATAAAATTGCCGTAATTCTTGATCGCTATAATCATGCTGAATTGTCTGAGCCATTCTCTCTACTAAAGGACGTAGATGTACATTCGTATCTAAATAGTCCTCCATTATCGTCTCCTCAGGTACATCTAAAGCAAGTAAAATAAGTGCGCTGCCAATACCTGTTCGATCTTTCCCGACAGCGCAATGATGAACAAGCCCTAAATTTTCAGGGTGTTGAATCGTTGCCATTAACTCCTTGAACGAGGCATTATTAAAAGGCATTTGTGCGTAAAATTCTCGGAATATCTCTGGGCTTACAACCTTATAAAAATCTTTCCCACCAGTATTTGTAGGCATCTCAAAAGCATGATTTCCCTTTGCTGGTATTTGAATATTCTTGGCATACGGGAATACCGGATTAGGATTAGTTTGAGCCTCATGGTTGTCTCGATAATCAAAAATTGTTTTCACACCTAGTGTTTCAAAAAGCTCCTTATCTGCTTTCGTCATTTTACCAAGCGCTGCTGAACGATAAATCAAACCATTCTTAACAGCACGCCCATCTCTCGACTTATAACCACCCATATCACGGAAATTATAGACTGCCTCAAACGGAATAATCTTCATATCAAACTGTTTCACTCACTGCACCTCCCTCTGTTAGCAAGCATTCTTATCTCTATTTTATAGAACAATTCGATATAATACCAATATTCACACTAGGAAATGTCATCACTACTTAGAGCTTTAAAGGTATTTATTTGAGCGCTTCTTTGTCGGAGCGGAGCGGGTGGCCATATTATCTGATCACCTCTCACTCTCACCGAAGTAGAGCAGTTATCCACTCTTCCCGATCACTTTTCCTTCCAAGCGGAGCGGGGTCAAGGAATCTTCACAGTGAAGTGTTCACACTACCAGAGTAATTACCTAGTTAAAAAAGCTGCCCTTTAAAGGACAGCTCCAAAATTCTATTTTTCCATATAGACTATTTAAATAACTCAGGGTATGCGGCTTTTGCTATTAACTCAACAGCTTCGCCAATACGTGGACCTGGGCGGTTCGAAATATCAGTATCTATATAGTAAACTGCTTTATTTTGAATGGCAGTGATTGAATTCCATCCATCACGAGAAAGGATTTCTGCCGCTGGGTCTTTCACATAGTTTACTGTTGTTAAGATGACTTCTGGGTTTTTCGCAATGACATCTTCCTCAGATACCTTTGCCCAGTTTTGGAGATCAGCAAAAACGTTCTTTACATTTGCAGCATTTAAAATCTCTTGTTGGAACGTACCAGAACCTGGTGTATATAAGTCTGGCTTTGGACTAATTTCTAAGTAGATATTTTTCGGTTCTTTCACATCTTTGACTTTCGCTTGGACTTCCGCAATTTTAGCTTTAATATCTTTATCTAACTTGTCGCCTTTATCTTTGATTCCCATTACCGTTGCGATTTGTTGGATATCCCCGTAAACATCATCAAATGATTTAGCTGATTGAATGGCAAACACTTTAATACCGGCAGCTTCGAGACCTTTTAAGGCATTTAAATTTTCATCATCGCCTCCAGTCGTATAAGCAATAACGACATCTGGCTTTAACGCTAAAATACGCTCACTATTGAATTTTACAGTATCAGAA
Source organism: Lysinibacillus sp. NPDC094177 (assembly GCF_050279145.1). Taxonomy (NCBI): domain Bacteria; kingdom Bacillati; phylum Bacillota; class Bacilli; order Caryophanales; family Bacillaceae; genus Lysinibacillus; species Lysinibacillus sp. NPDC094177. The sequence goes on from NZ_JBNNTW010000006.1 coordinate 87,405, forward strand.
ACACGCTCAATTTTTTGAGCTTCTTCTGGATACGAATCATACTCAGTTGCACCAACGATTTTATCACCCACACCTAAAGCAAATAAAATTTCTGTATTACTCGGCTGTAATGAAACAATAGTTTTAGGTACGGCATCAAACTCTACTTCTACGCCACGGTCATCCTTAACTTTATAGCTAGTTTTCTCTACTTGTTGATTTTCCTTAGAAACAGCATCTTTATTAGTATCCTCTTTCGCACCACAGCCAACTAATACAAGTGCCAGCATCAACACAGAAAGCCATTGAAGTTTAAACATTTTTTTCATTTCATTGATTCTCCTTTTTCTTTTTCATCGGGTATGACTTACTAATAAACGGTATTTCGGCAATACCAGCATGCCGATTCATATAGACAGCCATTACAAAAAAAACATTGGCTAGCAATCCTAAATAATCAAAAAGAATAGCTGGTACTTCTCGTTCTTCAGATACTTTGTGCAAAATGCGATATGATTTTTTCGCCTCACTACGGCATAAATGTAATGCAGTGGCAGCCTCTGTTCCTTGAGGTAATACAAAGTTCTGTATTTCTTCCTTAACATGACTAACATAGAAATCATAGCGATTACTTAGCCAAGTTAAATCATCTTCGGTTACCGCTAATTTACCTCGGACTGAGCCATTTACATGGTAAGCCATTGGCAAAATGGCTAATAAATCATCCGCTACTACCTCTAACGTTTCTTTTTTCACCGCTGTCAAAGCGACGCCAATATGTGTTGTAAGGCTATCCGTTCGAATTTCAAAATCTACTGTTAATGCCTTTTCACGCATAAATGGATAACAAGAAAAACGTGCATCTTTTTTCAAATCTAAGTCCCCGCTTTCTTTCATGAAAAATTCTTACTTTATAAACACCCTTGGATCTCATCAGGTGAATTAATAAGTGCACATAAAAAAACGCTGTTCCCACTCCTAAGGAAACAACGAAAATAACATAAATAGTGTGTCGTATAGACACGTCATAGCCTATGTATTTGCCGCATATTCTCCTAGCTTCCGAAGAGTTATCTATACGTTCAAACAAAGGTCGGTCTCCTGGCTTGTACAGTTTATTCAATCACGTTGTGAGTCATAAAAAAACCTTCCCATCAAATAATTCGACAGTGGTATATCTTTATGATTCCTGTACTTACAGTTGCGGAAACAGCTTCGGTTTTTCACCGAATTCCCGATTATGCTATAGTTTAGCACCCTTATTCTGCAAGAATTATTCACTTGTAAAGCAGTTTAACATATATTGATAGGAAAAAATAGCTTTGAAATGAACGGAAAACAAATGAATATGAACAATAGTAAGCCCTTTTTCTACAAAGCTATACAAAAACATTCTCTATTCTGATTTCAATGAGAGTTAAAGTTATGGCTCTTCACAATATGTACTTGACTGCACATTCCATGTAGGAGGAAGCTTTCCGTAAATTTAGTCTAATCCTCCCTCCATATACTTTCATCGACCAACTTTTTTAATCAAAAACGGATTTTAGTATTGATCCAAGGTTTTATAAGATTCTTTCAATAGCTCGCTCAATATCAAGCTGTGAATCTGTAGGTTCGAAGCGGGCAACTGTTTTACCATTTGTATCTATTAAAAATTTTGTAAAGTTCCAGCGAATATTACGACCGTCTAAAAAACTAGGTGCAATTTGGATAATTGCTTCTGCCAGCATTTTTTCCTGCATACTTGCCTTGCCGAATTCGCGATAGTCTATCTCGTGCTTTAAATAATTGAATAATGGGTGTGTCGCATCTCCATTGACCTGCACCAATTCAAAAATTGGGAATGTTACACCATAGTTGATTTTACAAAGTTGTGTAGTTTGTTCGCCATCTTCAGGATTTTGATTATCAAATTGATCACAAGGAAAACCTAATACAACAAAATTATCTTTCTCATATTTGCCATACATTTTTTGTAAGTCTTCGAATTGATATGTAAAACGGCACTTGTTTGCTGTATTAACAATTAACAGCGTTTTTCCTCGATAAGTTTCCATTGATAATATTTCACCATTTGGCTTCTTTACTAAATAATTATAAATACTCATTATTTAACTCCTTTTACTTTTTCATATATTATCAGGTGTGTTATTAACCATTTTGAAGACAGCATTTTCCGCTAAGGGCATCAAAAAAAATCCTATTATCGGTCAATAATAAACCTATTTTTTCCTAATCAACACGCCTGGATATATTATAAACTAATTCTCTATTAACGAAAGAATTTTCATAAAAAAATAGCCATTCCACGAGTTTTAATGGATGGCTTTCATATATTTTCTTTTGCATTTAACATCTTGTTCTTCATCAATTAAACGCTCCGCAATTTTTAGTAGCTTCGGGTCTTTCGTCTCATCGAATAGCTTTTTAAAGGATACAATAATATCATAGCGTATTAATGTCGGGTGCTTTTCATCTAAGCATATTTGAAATCTTTTCGCCAAATATGAAACGACTAAATCTCTTTGTACCTGCCCTGCTAAGCCTATTTTCCAAATTGCCTGCAAAGTATGCCTCGCAGTTACTGTTTTTTCATCATACGTTACTGCCCAAATCTTTAAAAAGTCCTCCAAAACCCTTTCTTCAGGATCACTTTTTGCTGCCAATGCGCATAAAAATTGTGCAGCACTTGCACGCACATGTCCATTTTTGTATGTAAGTGCCTGAACAAGTTGTTCCCAAACTGAATATGTCCAATCAACTGGTTCCTGCATAATTTTCATTAATTCTTCATATGATTTGTATTGAATATCACGGTCACGCTCTGTTAAATTACTAAAAAGTTGCAAAATCTCTTTTTCCATAATTCATCCCTACCTTTATTGTTTCAGAACGAAAAAAACTTTTAGATCACTTAACTTAATTTGCGTAAAGAAGGAGAGTCTATAAATAATTTAAATACTAGGAAACTTTTTTAGGTTAATTATGGTGCACTCTTTTAGAGTCAAATCTCTTCAAACAACGATGGTAAATATGTATTAAAATTACAGGTTCTTTTCTTTACATAGTAAACGTTATCTTAATTTCTATTATTCGTTGCTTCACTACTCCACAACTTAAGTCGCAAATTTTAAATTTCAATGCAAGCTTCCTAATTACATATTTCAAAATTATCAGAAACGCAACTCAATATGCAAGGAAACGTTTCTTTTGACTATATGAAGTCACATTTACTCGTCAGCTTTATTATTGGAGGTGTCACACTTACTGGCCTACTATTTATCCAACTTAAATTCGCAAGCTATAACAATCATTTTATGGATAATTGATGCCATTCTTTTCTTCGCTTCCATTATCATTTTAGTGGCCAGGGCTTTATCACCTATTAGTAGTAAATATGTCTACTTATGTAAAATTTATTTATCCTAGATGTTATTTTACTCATTATTCGTCGAGTAGTCGAGCCTAAATTAATGGGTAACCATATCAGTTTATTCACTTTACTACATGCAGTGTTGTAGGTTTTCAGTTATTTGGCATGATGAATTTAGCGTTTGAGGTGGGTGAAACGCTATAAACCAATCACCCATCAAATAATAAAAAAGATCATCTTTGTAATTTTTTTTTTACAAAGATGACCTTTTTGTTATTTAAATCGTCTATAGAATAGTAAGGCTTATTGAATGCGACCGAAGCCTACTAAATATTGATTCCACCAATCAAGTGATTCAACGACAACACCTTTATTTTGAGCATCGATCATCGTGTTGTTTCCTAAGTAAATACCTACATGCGCTACGCCTGAACCATAGCTGAAGAATACTAGGTCACCTACACGTGCTTCACTTGCTGAAATACGTTGTGTTGCTAAATATTGTTGTGACGCTGTACGTGGTAAAGATACGCCCGCTTGTTTGTAAGACCACTGCACAAGACCTGAACAGTCAAATCCTGTCGATGGGTTACTGCCGCCCCATACATAGCTACGGCCAAGGAATTGCTTCGCAGTTGAAATAGCATCGCCTGAAGATGCAGCGCCTGATCCTGAACCAATAACGATTTTTTGTGATGATTTTCCATTGTTAGCGTTGTTATTGCTAACGTTATTGTCACTGTTATTATTGTTGTTTGTTGCTTGTACAACTGGAGTAGCTGCTTGAAGTGCACGTAAACGAGCTGCTTCTTCCTCTGCTTTTTTACGTTCTGCTTCTAAACGTTCTTCTTCTTGTTTCGTTGCAATTTGTGCCTTTAATGCAAGAGATTTTGCTTCGTTCTCAGCTTTTTTTACTTCCATTTCGCTTTCCTTTTGTTGAAGCTCTTGGAATTGCTTTTGAAGCTCTTGTTGTTTTTCGTCTAATGTTGCTTTTTGTTTCTCTAAATTAGCCTTATCTGCTTCTTGTTGATCTACTAATTCTTGGTCAGCATCCATTAATGTTTTTACCGCTACGACACGGTCCATTAAATCTGCAAGGCTTTTTGCTTCAAGAACAGCGTTTAAATAAACACCCACAGTACTATCTTGAGCTTGGTATGCAGCCATACGATCACTTAAAATCGTTGAACGTTGCTCAATACGTTTTTTAGTATCTACAATGTTTGCATCAACTTCTTTAATATCTGCTTGTACTTGGTTAAATACTTTTACTTTTTCATCGATCTCTTTTTGTAAATTAGTTAATTCTTCTTGTAGCTTTTTAACTTCTGCATCTATTTTCGTTTTCTTATCAATCATTTGTTGAGATGTTTCTTCTGCGTGCACTACGGTTGGTTGAACTGTATTAAATAATAAGCCGCCAGCTAGTGCTAATGCTAACACCATCGACTTACGCCATTTATTGCGCTTTCCCACGTTACTCTTTCCCTTCACTAGTCAATTTCGCTCTTTGTATTTTAATGTAATCACTGGAACGATTTCTTGTGTTTTATCTTATATTTTATTAGCCTTTTAAAGTTTAGCATTAATAGCATAACTTTTATACTAATTCACGTCTTTTTAATCGTTTAGTAAAACTCGAAACATTCTTGTAACATTCACGTAAATTCTACGATATTCTACAAAATTATGTTTTCTTCTACAAAACAACCTATTTTAACTATTTTCCCAATAGACCTATCTGCATTTTTGTAATGTTTTTGTAATATTTCTCAAGAACGCTTTTAAAATTTTAGTAGGAGGGAGTGATTAACTCCCGACCTCTCACACCACCGTACTTACGGTTCCGTATACGACGGTTCAATTAAGATGAATAACGCAAAGTTTTGTAACGAAATTGCAGACTTTTCTGCCCTTCGCTTTCCCAATAGGAATTGCCGAGGGTTCTGTGTAATATGAGGCTTTTTGAGATGTACCAGTATCCTTTTCGGGTATTTCCCCATTCGTATGCTTTTCTATATGGACTTTTAAACGAATGAGATTTCTGACTCTTCTTCGGTGTTCGGGACTTGCACCCTATAGTTCATGCGCATGCCGGGTGCACATAAAAAAAGGTAAAGGAATATTTCCTCTACCTTAGTTTGCCGACAAAATAAATGCGTTTCAATAAACAAAGGTTGATTTTCACTCCACTCGAGCTCATCCCGCAGGAGTCACCACTCTCCGTGAAATATCAACAGCTCTTTATTATTAGTATGAATAGACAAGCTATCAAGAATAGCTTATGTCAACAGTCTGAGATAAGTGAACATTTCCCCTACCTATTGCTTCATAGAACGTAAAGCTTGAATAGAAAGGCGTACTAAAAGAATGGCACATAGAAATAATCCTAAGTATGCAGCTGTATTTAAGTAAACAGCATATGAATCACGAATAAATTGTGAGATTGCTAAAAGTGCTACAGAAATAATGCCAAAGGTAATACCAACGAGAAGTAAGACGAAGCGGGAAAACAGATTTGTAATAAAACGAGCATTATCCTCATCCGAAAAAACATCGTGATGTAAAATAATTTTTCCGCTCTCCACCCGTTTAATAAGTTGGTCAACTCGTCTTGGCATTTTGCGCAATGTCGGAATAAGCATTGCTAATTCTTCTTGCAATCGTTCCTTTGTTGCCATCGGTTCTTTAAATGGCTTCAATAAAGATGCTCGCATATAGGCGGATGAAAAATCTTTCGCTTCCGTAAAAATATCAAAACTTGGGTCAATTACTCGTAATGTCCCATCCAGTGTTACTAATGAACGTAGTGCTAAACCTACTGCCGGATAGAAAGCAAGACCGAAATCACGAACAACCATAAATAACGCATGTATTAATTCCTCTGTTGGAATTCGATCCACGTAAGAAATTTTCAAGAGAATTTGATTAATGGCTTGCTCCATCTTCGCACGGTCTGCATGATCAGCATTTTCAACCAATAATGTTAAGCCGTCATATAAAACACTTGAATCATTTAGCTGAATCCCCATTAAAAATAGCTTCAGGCCTTCTTGTTGTGTAGCGCCCAAACGGCCAACAGCTCCAAAATCAAGCAGTATCGGTGTGCCATCCATCTCATCAATATGAATATTTCCCGGATGCGGATCTGCATGAAATATACCCGAAAGAAGCATCTGCTCAAAGAAAGAATATAAAACAGTCTGGGCAAACTGCCTACGGTCACTTTCTAAATGATTAAATTCAGCCGTAGCATTAGCAACACTTTTCCCGCATACATATTCCATAACAATAATATTTTCATAACAATATTCTGTATAGATTTTAGGAATCCTCACCTTATAATCGCTTTTGGCAAGAGCATTCGTCACCTGTAATGTATTACGAGCCTCAATATCTAAATGAACTTCCTCGCGTAACCCATCTGCAAATCCTTTTGCAAGCTCTCGAAAACCAAGTGACTCAGCCCAGGTAGACTTGTTCGAAAGCCAATTAGCAAATTCCTCTAATATTTCAAGGTCATCTCGCATAATCCCCTTCACTTCTGGACGCAGTAGCTTCACCACGACTTCATCAAAATTTTTCAATCGCGCCTTATGTACTTGTCCAATAGATGCTGCCGCAATAGGCTCCATTTGAAAGCTTGCAAATATTTCATTCATAGGCTTCGGAAGTGTATCTTCTAAAATTTGTGTTACCTGCTCTGACGGTAAAGGCTTCACACCATGTTGTAACCTCTCTAACTCGTCAATAAAGATAGGCGAAAATAGTTCCTTACGAGTAGAAAGAACCTGGCCAAATTTAACAAATATCCCACCGCATTGCTCCAAAGTTACCCTTAAAGCAACGGCAAGTTCCTTTTCATTTTCTCGTTGTCGTGCATATTTAATCGTTTGGACAACGCCATTTGTCACAGCTATTTTTAACACCTGACGCAAGCGCTTTTGTTGGCGCCAGTAGCTACGAAGGCGCATGAATAAATTTTTTTGCCCATTACGACGATCTCTAGCCGTAATACCACTTGGATCGAAAAGCTCAAAAACGAGATAGAGTAGCATCGAAATCAGTAGCATGCTACCAATCCAAATAAGTGTACTAACCTCTGTCACTGTTTGCATCATCGGTTCATATAAAAAATCTGTATGGCGCAAATAGGTATACCAGTAAACAAAGGACGTTAGCGTCACACTAATGACTACAGAAAGAACCCTACGAACAAAATTAATGTTTGAACCAATTAATCGACCACTTACAAAATAAATAAGCCCTAATACAACAATGATTTGGATTAAAAATTTTAAAAAAATAATCAACAGTGTCACCTCCGACGCTACTTCCTAATACTGCTAGTATAACAAAATACGACCTGTACTTCTGTATAGAACCCATAACCTGAGAAATAGTTACTTTAATAAAAGGCGTGGTTTTATAATAGTATCTTTTTTTTGCATTGAGTTACCATCCATAGCTTAAAAATATAATCTCCCACCTTAATTCTAAAATTCAGCTCATCACCATAACGTGTAGTTGATTTCCTTTCCGACTTTAAAAGATACCGTGCATATATACAATCTCAGATGTAGATTGCCATCTTTAGATAAAAAAATACCTTTAGACAAAAATTATCTAAAGGTAAATCGAAAAGTATATTATTTCCACAATGGGCTAATCCCTCTTCATTCTAATTAGCGGAAAGCACTTGCTCCCAATTTATTGTGCCGTTTTTAACTTGCTCCCGTTTTTCTTTATTCATAATATCATTAGGACGTCCACCTTTAGGCCAATCTTTATCATGATTTTTCCATTCAGGTCGATCCTGCGATAAAATAAAGGCTGCTAAATCAGCGGCATCTTGATCTGTCAAAGTACCAGCTGCACCGACTGGCATATTATTTTTGATGTAGCCAGCCATTTTCGACATTCTCGCCATCCCCGCTCCATCATTGAAAGAGTTCTCACCCCATAATGCCGGACCTGTATTAGCACCATTACCTGAGCCATCAGCTGCGTGACAGGCAATACACGACTGGGCATATACTTCTTCACCTTTCGTAACGTCCGGTATTGGAACGTTCTTCATAGTACTTGTACCTACCCATTCACGTTCTGCTCCGATAGGTACACCTTCTGAAATATAGGCAAAGTATGAGACCATCGCTTCTAACTCTTTGCTATTCATGTCAAATTTCTTACCGTTCATACTGCGAACCATACAACCGTTAATACGCTCCTCTATCGTTACAATATCACCTGAGCGTGCAATATATTGAGGATAATTCGCCGTAACTCCAACTAATGACGAAACTTGCTCATCGTAACCTGCCCCTGCATGACAGCTTGTGCAAGACAATTGATTCCCAACATATTCTTCTGCAGCAACATGTGTATTATTTACAAGCTCATAACCGTATAAAATTGCTTCCTTCATAGGTCCATCAGGTACTTCTTCCATGCTTGGTGGTGCATAGACAACTGACTGAGCAGCTGCTGTTGTTGGTACTTTTGTCTGTACAGCGGCTTCATTACTTTCTCCTTTAGCATCGCCTAAAATTTTGTCGCTAATGGCTGCCCCAACAAAAAGTGTTCCTGCTAACAGTATTGTCCCCGCTATTCCTGCTACTATAGGTTTCATCTACAATACCCCCCTTTGTATAATTACCTATATTTTAGCAAAATAGCATATTTTTCGATGTGACTTTTCTCACACCTCTCGTAAATAGAACCTTTTAGAGGAGAAAATTATAAATTTTCTTGTTCTATAACACATTAAACGAGACTTAATACCTCTTGTAGTATGTATAACATCCTGATCTAATTAATTTCACCTTGGCGTAATTGTAGCTGTCGCTTTACTTTCGCTACAGAAAACATTGCTGCTGACACTTCGCTTTCGCACAGAAATAATTCGCTGAATGAAGATAAAAATGCCGAGCACAGCATTGTACTCAGCATTTTATCGTCCCACTATAATTTACATTCACCATCAGCACAAATAGCTTCACCATCACCTACCATCTTTAATACCGGCTGAATACCTGCTATCTCTGCTGCTTGATGCAAAGTTCGTACAAAAACCTCATTCGGCTCTGCACCTTTAATACCGTAACGATTTTCAAAAACAAAGAATGGAACACTTTGTACACCTAACTGTTGGGCATCATATCGATCTTTGTCTAAAGCTTCACTGAAGTCGTTTGATGTTAGAACATCCTTCGCAACTTCAACATCTAAGTCTAAATTTCTAATTACTTCCAACAAAAACATATCATCGTTTAAGTCTTTTCCTTCCGTAAAATAACCACTCATAAGCTCTTCCGTATAGGCCAATTCTTTATCAAACTGCCTTGTCCATTTTGCCAATCGATGAGCTTTTTCAGTATGGGCTGTTTTCATATCTCCAAAATTGTAATGCAAGCCAACCTCTTCAGCCCGTATAGCTATATCCTGAGTTATTTTCTTTACTTCTTCTATAGTTGAGTCATATTTTGCAGCCATACCTTCATATAGAGTTGGTGCATCTTTCTTAGGTGTTTCCGAACCAATTTGATATGCTTTGTATTCAATTTCTACCTGCCCTGAATAACCCGCTAAGTCAATAGCACGTTCCAATTCTCGTTTGCCAATATAGCAGAACGGACATGTAAAATCCGAAAAAATCTCAATTTTCATTTACGATTGCCTCCTACAATATATTCATCCAAATTTTAATAGCAGTTGCCAATATAAGCACTGCTAAAATAGCTTGTAAAATTTTTGTATTTAATTTCTTCCCTACTCTTGCACCTAATGGAGCAGCTATTAGGCTAGCTATAATCATAATGAATGCAGGATAATAATTAACTTGTCCTGTCATCAATTTTCCGATTGTCCCGCCAATTGAGGATATAAAGGTAATAGCAAGGCTTGAAGCTATTGTCATACGTGTCGGTATACCTAATACTACTAGCATTATAGGTACTAACAAGAAACCACCAGCTGCCCCAACAATTCCCGATCCAATACCAACAATAAACGCTAAAATGGCTGCTATCGGTTTATTAAACGTTACCTCATCTAAAGGTTTGTCGTCAATTTGCTTCTTAGGAATAAACATCATCACTGCAGCAATCAACGCCAATACACCATAAACGATGTTAACTCCCACTTCAGATAAAAATTTGGAACCATAACTACCAACGAAACTTCCAGCTAATACAGCACCACCCATATATATAATCAACGATTTATTTAAATAACCACCTTTTCGATATGCCCATACCCCAGCAAAAGAGGCAAAAAGCACTTCTACTGCACTAATACCTGATACCTCATGTGCTGAAAATGCTGCAAAACCAAGTAAAGGTGGGATATATAATAACATTGGATATTTAATAATTGCTCCGCCAATTCCTAGCATACCTGATACAAACGAACCTACAAAGCCAATTAAAAATATTGTAATGATCCATGCCAAATCCATACTTTCCCTTCTTTCTGGTTACTTCACTAAGGACTAATATTAAATGAAAGGAGGGTTGTTCTACCTTCAAATAGAAGAGACAACCCCCACCAGTCTTAAGCTTTCTGAATAAAGAATGTAATGACACCAGCATCTTCAGATTTGTCTAAAATTGCATGACCACCTGCTTTTACCCAAGCAGGGATGTCCGCTAGAGCCCCCTTATCTGTTACTTGAACCTCTAAAATTTCCCCTGAAGCTAATGTATCTATCGCTTTTTTTGTTTTCACTATAGGCATCGGACAAGATAAACCCTTTGCGTCTAGTTGTAAGTTTGATTTCATATTTTTCTCCTTTGGAACGGCAAAGGTTGTAAGCGATTTTGCCGGTTCTGTTTGTTTTTTCACGACTTTACGAAGGATGAGCGCCTTCGCTTCGCGGTATTTACACGCTATAACCATGCATGCGTAATCATTGCATTTCAACATATTTTATAACTATCGAACTGCGCAGCGATTCGGACCAATCTCCATCTCTGTTTGCTCATCCTGCGTTGGGGTAATCTTCCCCATATTTACTCGACGAATTTCTTGATATGCATTTGGCTGCGGAGGCAAATGCTCTGTTACGACACTTCGGAATTCCGCTTCATCTTTAATATTTAAGCCGTGATTTTCGGCAAATAATTGCCCAAGATGTTTTGCTACAGTCCCATCTTCATTTAGTTCATCAATAATCATAAAATGAGCCGGTAAAACTATTAAATCATCCGATAATTCTCTGTATCGTTTGTACAGCGTTTCGCGTAAATCACCAACCCAGTCTTCTGCAAGACCCGCCAAATCAGGACGTCCAATTGAATCAATAAATAAAATATCTCCAGTTAATAAATACTTGCTGTCCACAACAAATGACGTTGAACCAATTGTATGACCAGGCGAATAAATCGCTCCTACATCAATTTTAGAGGCGCCAACTTGTACAGTTGTTCCGTCAAGCAAAGGTGTATAGTCAAACACAACCTCTTCGGCATCTTTTGGCGGTAAATAATAAGTCGCACCAGTAGTAGCTGCTATGTGTCGACCACCAGAAATATGATCAGCATGTAAATGTGTATCGAACACATATTTAATTGTTACGTTTTTCTCTTCTGCAAAGCTTGTGAATGCGTCTGTAAAACGTACAGCATCGATAATCGCTGCTTCACCCTCAGAAATGACCATATAAGAAAGGCAACCCTTCCCTAAACGCACAAATTGATAAAGTTCACCACCACCTGTTAAATCTCCAACTTTAATCGGTTCTAAATATTCACTCCACGTTTTCATTCCACCTTCTAAATAAGCCACAGTACGTCCTGCTTCTGATAACATCTCAGCCACCATCAGCGATGAACCTTCTTTCGCACAAACGACTAACACATCTTTATCAGCTGGAATCTTCGGTAAAATATCCTCTACGCCGTCTAACAGCTCAAAATACGGAATATTAAGGTATTCAAATTTATGGCCATCAATTTTCCAATCTTCGAATGCATCTGCATTTCGAACATCTAAAATAAATAATTCTTCATTATTAATTACTTTTTTCGCTACCTGCACTGCACTCCATTTTAAAACTGACACTCTTATTACCCCCCAAGGTATTGTTTTGTTGATTTTTTTAGCGGAAAGGTTGCCCTCTCCGCCTGTATTGTTAGTTTAGCTTCAAATTAATTAGAATGTTAATGACGGTGCTGCATCTTTTGCAAACTCTAAGAACGTCACAGCTCCCCCAACCTCAATACCTTCAACAAAATCATCTGTCGTTAAACCCATTACATCCATAGTCATCTGACACGCAATAAATTTCACACCTAATTCCTGTGCCATTTCCACTAATTGCGGAATTGCTGGTACATTAGCTTTAGCAAACCCTTCTGCAAAATGCTCCGCTCCCGCAGGCATAGGTAATGCATGCATTCCTTGTTTATGAATTAAATTCAACCCTTCGAATGTAAAGAAGATAGCTACTTCTTTCTCTGTAGCCGCCGCTGCTGTTGCAATATTGAACACCTTATACGCATCGAAAAGACCACCGTTACTTGCAATTATCGCTACTTTATTTGACATAATAATATCCCCCTAAATGTTATTTATTAAATTACCTTCCCAGGATGTCATACCTGGCAGAACGTTAAATACCTTTGTAAAGCCATGCGCTACAAGCTTTTGAGCAGCTAAATCACTACGCTTCCCAGATCTACAAACGACATAAATCTCTTGCTCTTTATTAAGTTCAGAAAGGCGTGCTTCTAGCTCTCCCATCGGAATAGACTTTGCTCCCTCGATGTGACCAAAAGCAAACTCTGCCTCCTCACGAACATCGAGAATCAGACCTTCCCGTCGCACTACCTCTTCTAACTCAATTATTTGTTCAAATGCTTGCTCATCCATCGTGTCGTCAGAACATTTGCGAATGTAATGTTTAAGCACACTTTCTTCTTCCACTGTCCCAATATATTGATGACCTACAGATTCAGCCCACGCAGCAATATCCGCTTTAGAACCCTTATCTGTTGCCGATACTTCTAAAATTTGGCCATCTACTAAATCAGCCATCGCCTTTTTCGTTTTAACAATTGGCATAGGACAAGAAAGCCCCTTGGCATCTAGCTGAAAATCTACCTTAATACTCATAACTTCCTCCCTCATACCTATATGGGTATTATTTTAACTAAAAAAATATAGCCACGTTACAGGTTTCCATGCATCCCCTTATTTTACTTCACCCTCCCAAGCGAGCATGCCACCAACCATGTTGGAAACATCGAAGCCTTGGCTTTCTAAAAACTGAGTAGCACTGCCACTACGACCACCTGATCGACAGACCATAATATATGATTCATTTTTATTTAGCTCATGCATACGAAATTCAAGTAAGCCAAGTGGAATATGAATAATGCCAGGAATGTGTCCTGCCTCTACTTCATCTACTTCACGTACGTCGATTAAATGTAATGCCTGACCTTGCTCTAAAGCTTGTTGTACTTCCTTGACCGAAACTTCTTTCATGTTATTCTCCTCCTAATACGCGCTCATGCCTCCGCGGACATTTGTTACACGTTCAAATCCTTGTTTTTTTAATTGCTTACATGCCTGACTACTACGCATGCCGCTTTGGCAAATGACAACGATCTCTTTATCCTTTGGTAATTTGTCAAAACCAGAACCGAGCGGAATATTTTTGAATTGCGGGATATTTCGCCCCTTATATTCAACTGGTGTACGCACATCAATAAAAACTTTATCCTTATCATTTAGAATATTTTTCAATTGTGCCGCTGAAATTGACTGTACTCCTTTCGTCGGCTTCATTCGCCAAACGAAAAATGCTATAACAACAGCAAGTATAATCCATGTTTCCAAGTAATACTGCCTCCTCACACATACTATTTAGGGTATATAAAATTTATCTACTTTTCACGACTAAATCCACCGCTTCTTGGATGGCCGCATTCACTTTTTCTGCATCCCCTTCAGCCGTCGTTACACATTCCAATAAATTTTCACTAACAATTACTCCGATAGTCCGATCAACCGCAGAACGCACGGCAGATAGCTGTGTAATCACATCTTTACAGTTTTTTTCTTCTTCCATCATGCGCAAAACACCACGCAATTGACCTTCTATTCGCTTCACTCGATTTGCTGTTTTTGTACCGTAAGCCATACTGTTCACGCCTCCTTTCGAAACGATTGATTGAACTTGCTTACGAGATTCATAATATACCCCATTAGGTATAATGTCAACATGAAAGTCCTAATTTTTTCTTACACATAGTTACAATGTTCTTTTCCTGTTGTATCAACGTTTTATCTAGTCAATTTCAGGTTATTCTCCTCATCTTCTTTTCTTTCTTTTAATCGGTAATGCCACAGGACGTGGCGTTCTTAAACTGAGCTCTCCTATTTCATCGGGTGTTTGGACAGCCGATGAAATAAGTTAAAATCTAATGACTTTTTCATACCTATGTACACAAAAACCCCTGCTACAAGTGCAGAAAACTGCTTCTCATAACAAGGGTTCATATATTTATTTATTTTGCTAATTGCATTGCTGGACCAAAGAATTCAAAATGAATTTTTTCGTCTTTCACGCCAATCTCATGTAAATTTTCAATAACAGCTTCCATAAAGCCTACAGGTCCACATACGTAAACATCTGCATTATTGGCTATTTTTTCAGCTAATAATTCTTTTGAGATTTTCTTATCTTCATCCGAATATAATGCTGTGTATGTTGCATTCGGAAGAACATTTACTTTCTTTTGAATGTCATCACTAAATGCTACAACTTTTTCATTGCGTGCACACTGGATAAAGCTCACTTCATTTGTCGCATCATCTTTTAGTGATTGCAGCATACTGTTTAATGGTGTTACACCAATACCACCGCTTACAAATGCAATTGGAGCAGAAGTTTCTTCTAAGACAAATAGCCCTGCTGGAGCACTAACATCCACTAAATCTCCCACTTCTAATACGTCGTGAATAAAGTTAGATACTTTACCATTTGGCGTATGATCGCTTTCACGTTTTACTGAAATGCGGTAGCTACCTTCTCCACTTGCTTGCGAAAGCGTATATTGACGGTTCATTAAATATTCTTCGCCTGGTACTTTCACACGGATACTGATATATTGACCCGGCTCATAAGCTGGTAGAGGTGAACCATCTTCATTTTCAAAGTAAATAGATGTAACAAGATCACTTTCTACTACTTTTTTCGCCACTTTCAATGATTTAAATAAGCGCCATCCGCCATTACGCTCAGCTTTTTGATATAGCTCTTCTTCTACTTGAATAAAGATATCCGCAATGACACCATATGCTTCAGCCCAAGCATTAATGATGTCATCTGTTGCTGCATCACCTAGCACTTCTTTAATCGCTTTTAGTAAATTTTCTCCTACAATTGGATAGTGCTCAGGTAAAATACCTAGACTACGGTGTTTATGAGCAATTAACATCACCGCTGGTAAAATAGCTTCTAAATTTTCAATATGAACTGCAGCTGCATAAACTGTGTTTGCTAATGCTGTTTGCTGACGACCTTTTTCTTGATTTGTATGGTTAAAAATATTTAATAATTCTGGATGAGCTTGAAACATATTTTTGTAAAACGTTTTAGTAATCTCCACTCCATGAACTTCTAATACAGGAACTGTCGCTTTAATAATTTGTACTGTTTCTTGTTTTAACATATCGCTTACCACCCTTTCGTGATTACAATATAACGCTTTGTTTTTTTAAAAGCAATATATAAAATACATCTTTAACAAAATGGACATAATTAATGTATTTCAAATACATCTTTTAAAAAGTATTGAATTTATAATACTTCAAGGTAAAAATGCTATAATTATTTTGAACCATAGAAAGTAGGGTGTTCTTATGCGCTTAACTTTATACACAGATTATTCTCTTCGAACACTCATATACCTGGGTGCGAAGGAAGAAGGCCAACTATCAACTATCCAAGAAATTTCTGATGCTTATAATATATCGAAAAACCATTTAATGAAGGTGACACATCAGCTCGGACTACTAGGTTACATAGAAACCATTCGTGGACGAGGCGGCGGTATACGTTTAGCAATTGACCCAAAAACCATCACAATTGGTGAAATAGTGCGTCATACAGAAGAGGATTTTCATCTTGTCGAGTGCTTCGACAAAGAAAATAATCTTTGTAAAATTGCTCCAGAATGTCAGCTAAAAGGCGTATTATACGAAGCACTACAAGCCTATTTAGCCGTCCTAGATCGCTATACTCTAGATGATTTTTTACATTCGAAAGAAAAGTTGATGGCATTGTTGCTTGGCGAATAAAAATACCCGCACAACACTAGTTGGACGGGTATTTTTTATGTCTATATTATTTTATAATGCCTTTGAAAAGAAAATCATATCTAGTGCACGAATTCCATTTTCATAAATTGGCTCTGGATAATTGCTGAAAAAATCTTTTTCAATTGCTTCCATACGAAAACCTGCTTTTTGATAGAATGCAATATTATCAATACTAGAATTTGCAGTTCCAACTCTTATCGTTTTATATCCTTGAGATTGACAAACTGTTGTTATTTGTCGCAGCGCTTCCTTCCCAAGCCCTTTACCTTGATACTTTGGTACGATCGCAATATTTTTCAACTCTACTGTTGCATCAGACTGTGCAAGAAGTAAAGCTACACCCGCTAACTGATCACCACATTTAATCTCGTATAATTCACCGTCATTTAAATATTCTCGAACAGCGACTTCACTTTCATCAGCTAATAATAATTGTTGTAAATAGTCTTCTCGCACACCTTCCACTTTCTTTAAGGCTGTACGATATCGAACAAAATCTTCGCGCTCAAAAACATTTAAAACACATGGCTGCTTTTCTTTAACCTCTAGCCACGAATGCTCCTGCGGATAATCATTTTCTACTCCTAATCGAATAAAAGACAACTTCTCCTGAGCCTTTTGTGAACGGATATTAACCTTTCTAGCTCCTGCAAAAACACGCTCTAACCCTAACTCAAAGAATGCAATATCTAAAATTGCAATTTTTGATTGAAGATTATAGCCTTTTCCCCAAAATTCATAGCCTAGCCATGAACCAATATGACAGCTTTTTTTATTGTGATCAATAAACATTAACGCCGTCACACCAATAAGTTGTCCTTCCTCATCTAAGACAACACGAGGAACTGTCTTTCCAGCCTCTTCATCCACACATTCACGTTTAATAAAATTTATCGTATCTTCCACCTTGCCAGCAGGTAACCCTAGTGCATCTCGAACCTGTGGCATGGAAGACAGCGCATGCATTGCTTCAGCATATTTTATGTCTTGCCTCACTAAAGTTACTGCCATATTCTATTCTCCTTTTAACATAATTACGCCTTGTTTCATCCTCTACTAACATAATGATTTCATCCACTATTTATATATATTTCTTTTGAAATTCAATTATACGTTAATTGCCAGGATACACCGAAGCGATCCTGAATCCAGGCAAATTTCTTAGAAAACCCATAATTATTAAGTGGCATTAACGCTTGTCCACCCTCTAAAATTTGAGCAACTAGACTGTCGATTTCTTCTTCAGACTCACATTCCATAAAAATAGAAGTTGACGGTGTAAATGTAAAGTTATGCTGTATTACACTATCATTCACCATCATTTTCAAACCTTTTAAATTAAGAACAGCCATCGCAACCTGTTGTGAGTTTTCCATATAAGTTAAGCTTTCCACCTGTAATTCTGAAAACCATTGTTGATATTGCTGAATAGCTTCATTGGCTTGTCCCTGAAACATTAAAAATGTAGTAGCACTTTTCATGTGTTTAACTCCCCTTCATATTTTGTAATCCATTGTACTGGTGTCATTTTCGAAACAAGCTCTCCAATTAATTCATACGGAATATTTTTAGTGCTTGTAAAACGAATACAGCTTTTCCCCATATTGAGTTTTGTCGGCACTCGTTTCGCATATTCCTCCTGGAACCACGAGAGTAACGCCTGATCTGCATAAATGCCCATATGATAAACTGCAATATGACGTTTTTGTGCAGCAAGACTTATAAAGGGCAAGGGAGTATTGGGTGTGACATGATAGCCCTTCGGATAAGTAGATAGTGGGACAACATAGCTTACCATGTCATAATACATACTCTCTTCAAACCCCTCTGGTAAATTGCTTTCTACCACTTCCACAAGATTGGCAAAACTCTCTCGCCATTTTTCATCCACTTGTTCAATATATGTGTTCTTCATACTCTGCCCTCTTTTCAACATATGAATCCTAATTCGTTGCTAACCCTCTATTTTATTTCACAAGATAGGCTAATGAAGGATTACCAATTACAATGAATATAGTATCATTTAAAAGAATCAATAAAGTTTCTTTGTTATTTATGCTTTACCTTCTGCCTTTGCTTTTCGATATAGTTCCTTTGTTTTGTAGCCTAATCTAATAATTTCACGCATCTCCTCTAAACGTGCTACCTGCGTCTCTTCCTTTTTCGCACTATAGATATAACGTGCCCAGTCCTTTTGATAACCCGGTGTTAATCCATCATAAAATGCTAAATCATCTGGATTTTCTGCAAGTGATTCACGCAATTGAGGAATCATACCTTCATAGTCACTAACACACTGACTACTCGCTGTCTTTTTCTTGCCGCGTCCCTTACCATCTCTCTTTATGCTTAATATAGAAAATGTCTCATCTAATGACATAAGACTTGCAAATTTATAATCACTGCCAACAATGTATTTTTCCTCGTCCACTTGAATTGCTGGGAAGATTTCATCGCGATGGATAAACTGTTCATACTTTTTGTTCCCCTTTTTCGGATAAACAAAAAATAAATAACCTTGTTCCGCAAGAGTGTTTAACTTTAGTATATTTTGTAAATGCGTTACCATTTCATCAATATTAAACACAAAGGCAATTATTCGATCATGAGGTGCATTTCCTGCTTGGGATATTCCCTCTAGTATCAGATCCTGTGGTTGATTATGAATTGCAACGGACAGTTCATCCTTCATTTTAAATTTCTTTAGCATAGCTTTGACACCTCTTCTAATTATCAATACAATTTTCTCTTGGTTTTGATAGTATAGCTGATTTAGTGCAATTTTCGTACAAAAAAACGCTCGAATTTTCTCGAGCGTTCAAGGTTTACAATAACTTAATCAATCTCGCTACAAAAAACATTTTTAGCTGACGCTTCGCTTTCGCTACAAAAAACATTTGCTGAATGAAGATAAGTTACTTTATTTTTGTAGTCGCCACTATTCCTTTAATAATCGGAATAGCTGTTGCAATTAGCACTATTGGTAGGAACCACCCACCAAGGCTCACTGCCTCCCCAAGGGCAATTCGTACCATTTGGAATGATATAGCTGCAAATAAAATTAGACAGAGGTTTTTTATTTCATTTAATAGTTTTCGGCTATTTAAATAAAATGCCTCTACATTACTTTCATTTAAACGTGCTGGGTAATTATGCATTTGCGGAGCTTTTTCAAGTAGCCCAAGCAAAATCCATAGAAATATTCCGATAAACGGCACGATGAGTACCTCTATTTTTGAACCCCAACGATCAACTTCTCCCGCACCATTAAAATGACCTGGAATCTCCTCGGGTAGTTTGCCCCACATTACAAAAATATAAAGAATGGACAGTACAAATAACCCGCCACCGATATAGTCCCAAATCTTTTCATATGTCGTTTTCGGTAATTTCAAAATTGGCCTATACATCTTCCCACATCCTTGCTTATTCCTTTATTAATTTACGTACTACAGTTCATTAAGTTTCAAATTTATGTAAATTGTCATAATTGTTTGTGATCTATATGTAACTATCCACTTTCACGTACAGTAAAATAGCAATTTAATCTGCTTTTTTTATCATCTTTTCTACAATTTACTTCCTTTTTAATCTTATTAATTATAGTTAAAATACTCATAATACTTTGTAAAATTCATATAATCTGATATAAATGGTATATACATATTTCATTTTTTTGTAACATTTCTACTAAAATGCTGAGAAAGGAAACAACAACTATGCGATTTACTATCTACAAGAAATTAATACTCGGTTTTTTTATCGTTATTTTAGTATTAGTCGGCACAATTGGGTTAAATTTCAAACAACTTAATTCCGTAAACGAGAACTATCGTGTGTTACTTGAAGAACAAACAACTAAATCTATTGGTATTCAAGAGCTTCGTGCAATTGCTAAACAAGAAATTGTAAATATGAGAGGCTATCTATTACTTGGGGACAAGCAAAATTTTCAAAGTAATCAGGCGTCACGTGAAGAATTTAAAAAGAAATATGATGAATTAAAGGCATCGTTCGATTCTAAAAAATCCATTGAATTATTAGATGCAATCAATAAAAGTGAGCAAGATGTACAACAGTTCGCAGATCGAATGTTTTCATTAAAGGCTGCAGGAGAAATTGAGCAATATGAAAAGCTCGATAGCTCACAAGGCCGCCTAATTAATAAACAATTCGATGAACGTGTAGCTAACCTTGCAAACTACCAAGATGAATATATAAAAGGAAAAATCGCTGCTGCATCAAAAGAAATTCAATCCATTAAAGTCCAAATGATTATTCTCGGCGTGTTTGCTGTTGTCATTAGTCTGATAATTGCAATTGTCATGGGAAGCCTTATTTCCCGCCCTATCAAAGGTATGGCAAAGACTGCGAAAAAGATTGCTGAGGGCGATTTAACAACTGAGCAAATTCACATTAAGAATCGTGATGAAGTAGGTGATTTAGCACTGGCCTTTAATCAAATGGCGGTAAATTTAAAGGATCTTATTACAAATGTACGTCATAACACTGTGCAAGTAAGTGGTTCTGCTGCTGAATTAACCGCAAGTGCCGAGCAAACAATCCAAGCGACAGAACAAATTACTTCCTCTATACAAGAAGTTGCAAGTGGCTCCGAAGCTCAAGGCAAAAATGCAACTGAAAGCTCAGTAGCTATGAAAACTATGACAAAAGGCATTCAACAATTGGCTGCGACTACAGCTGCCGTTTCAGAGCTTGCTATAGAGACAAATACTGAAGCTAATAAAGGAAATGAATCGCTACATCGAGTTATTACTCAGATGGACACGATTAATTCAGC
The DNA here is from genome assembly GCF_050279145.1 of Lysinibacillus sp. NPDC094177. Taxonomy (NCBI): domain Bacteria; kingdom Bacillati; phylum Bacillota; class Bacilli; order Caryophanales; family Bacillaceae; genus Lysinibacillus; species Lysinibacillus sp. NPDC094177. The sequence goes on from NZ_JBNNTW010000006.1 coordinate 108,893, forward strand.
GGTTTTAGAATCTGCTAGCGTTGTGAAAAATTTAGAAAACCACTCTGTTGAAATTGGGAATATTATTGGTCTCATTACGGATATCGCAGAGCAAACAAATTTACTAGCACTGAATGCTGCAATTGAGGCAGCACGTGCAGGGGATCATGGTCGTGGCTTTGCAGTAGTTGCAGATGAAGTGAAGAAATTAGCTGAACAATCTAAGAAATCTGCTGAACAAATTGCAACTCTGATTTCAGAAATCCAACAAAATACGAACCGTGCCGTCACTGTGATGGATGCTGGTACACAAGAAGTACAAGTGGGTATGCAAGTTGTAAACGTAGCTGAGGAAGGCTTCTCAAAAATCGTTGAGCTGATTGAACAAGTATCCAAGCAAATTCAAGAAGCAACGACAGTTTCTGAGGAAATGTCATCAAGTGCTGAACAAATTTACGCATCCTTCGATGAAATTGCAACAATTGCACAAATGTCTTCTTCAAATCTACAAAATGTAGCTTCTGCTTCTGAGGAACAATTAGCGACTATTGAAGAAGTGGCCGCTTCTGCTGCTACACTATCAAACATGGCTGAGGAATTGCAATCACAGGTTTCGCGTTTTAAAGTGGAGTAAAATGTTAAAAGTAGGCGTTCAGTATTGATTAACATTACAACCCTTAACCCAGATTTATTAACGAAATAATAGCATTAATTTCAAGATTACCAAAATCAATATTTGTTGATTATCAAACATATTTTGATAATCTATTTCATTGACAAATTAACTTTTTATAAAAATCCTCCCAACTTGTAATTAAATACAAGTTGGGAGGAAACTTACTTTTCTTTATCCTCATTGCCTAAGATTTTCTTTTTAAAAACCAAAATAGTATAGCTAATATGACAAGAATAATTGGTGTTAATCCAATATATTTAATAGTATTTACTGCTCCTAAAAAATAATATGCTACAGGCAAAAATGTAATTGTACTTATCAGCGTAAAAATCCAAGACTTTTTAAAAATCCCCATTATTAATGTGACAACCGAAATGAAAAATGAAAGCTGCCAAAGGAATAAAATTGTGTTAGAATCCGTCAAATTGTCTTCTCCTTTTTAAAACACCCATTTTAATTGAGAGAAAAATGATTCAATACTGAACAGTAGCATTAGAAACTAATCACTTAAAGCCTCTTATTTGTACTTTTCATTTAACGTATTTAACATGTCAATTACTGCAGTCTCGTCACTTAGTACTTGTAAGGACGCAAGCTCATGTACTTTATGGTCACCCACACAAATGCTTTCTTTCGCCTTTACAAACATGGATGCATCGTTCGCATCATTCCCAAACGCGATAAACCCACCTTCAGCGACACCTAATTTCATTAAGCCATTCCATTTATCAATGCCATTCGGGCTCATATCGACAATATTTTCTGACGTATGTTCATACACTGATATCGGTAACCTCTGTAATTCAGCCAATATTTCTTTATGTTGCTCTCCAGGAAATAAAACAATTTTTACGATATCATTTAACTCATGGAATGACACATTTTTCGCAAGCTTTAATGGATCTAAATTTTGATAAATTGGATGTGTCTCACTACCTGTATACGCATAATCCCAATCACCGTCTACTAAATAAGGCAGTTGAAAAGCTGAAATAATGTTTTGAATCTCTTCTACAATTTCTGTTGTAAATGCTGTTACCTCAACAATTTCTCCGTTTCGTGCAACAAATGCACCATTTCCCCCTACCATTGGAAATTTCCTCATTGTTTCAGGTAATACAGGCAATAAATCACGAATCGGACGAGCTGATGCAAAAATAATTTCATGCCCATTATGTATACAAGCTTCTAGAGCATTTGTAATTCCTTCACTTAATGGTTGACCCTTAAAACAAATCGTACCGTCTAAATCAAATACAAATTTCATAGTCATGCCTTCTTTCTAAACTATTAATTACCCATTTATTATCTCATAAATATTTACATTGATTGTGAAAATTAATAGTTATTACTATACCGTGGGGTTGATTTCCTTCCAACTGGGCACTTTCCTAGTGATGCCCAATGAGCCAAAATTAAGAGTGTTTTTTTCATTATGATCGATTTTATAATAAATTATTGAACACCCTATAATACAGAAAAAAAATAATTTTTAGAATTTTATTGACAATTCAAAGATATCCAAGTATTATTGCTTTCAACAACACATTGTAGGCCAAGATTGGAAATAGTAGAAATGCAAGTGTACTTGTAGAGAGTCGGTGGTTGGTGCAAACCGATAGGCACACATTTTGAACTCGTCCATGAGCCACTCCCTGAACCTTGAGTAAGGGACGTCGGTTTCCTCCGTTAACAGGATAGACAGTGATAGCTGTCGATAAGGGGACTTTTTCTGTAAGGAGAAGGTCAATTAGAGTGGTACCGCGAGCATAAACTCGTCTCTATATTTTTATATAGAGGCGGGTTTTTTTGTTTTTATTTTTATTGGCCTAGGTGTAGATTTCGTCTCTATTGTGCAAGGCTGAGACATTATCAATATAATGACAACTACAACAAAAGGAGTGTTTGGAAATGGGAAGAAAAATTTGGGTGTTTGATACAACTTTACGTGACGGCGAGCAAGTGCCAGGTGCAAAACTGAATTTATACGAAAAAGTAGAGATTGCTCAGCAACTCAAAAAATTAGGCGTCGATATTATCGAGGCTGGTTTCCCTGCTTCATCACAAGGAGATTTTGATGCAGTTAAAGCAGTCGCACAAAAAGTTGGTAATACAAATGACATTATGATTACCGCTTTAGCCCGTGCCGTACAGGCAGATATTGATGCTGTTTATAACGCTGTAAAATACGCTGAAAATCCGATGATTCATATGGTGCTTGGTACTTCTGACATCCATGTTGAGAAAAAATTTAGTAAATCCAAGGATCAAATTCTACAAATTGGCGTTGATGCAGTAAAATATGCGAAAACTCTTCTACCACAAGTCCAATATTCAACAGAAGATGCATCTCGTTCAGATTTCGAGTATCTTTGGAAAACAATTGAGGCCGTGATGAAGGCTGGTGCAACGATGATTAATGTACCTGACACAGTCGGCTTTGCAGAGCCAGAAGAATTTGGAGCCATGATTTATAAACTAAATGAGCGTATGAAAAACCTAGACGATAGCGTTTTGTTGAGTGTTCATTGCCATAATGATCTTGGTATGGCTACTGCGAACACACTAGCTGCGATTAAAAACGGCGCTGATAAAGTAGAATGTACAATTAACGGCATTGGCGAGCGCGCAGGAAATGCAGCATTAGAAGAAGTCGTCATGGCGTTGAAAACGCGTAGCTCTGTATACAATGCTGAGACACGTATCAACACAAGAGAAATTATGAATACGTCTCGTCTTGTTTCAAGCTTTATGGGCTTAGACGTACAAGTAAACAAAGCGATTACTGGAGATAATGCTTTTGCCCATTCCTCTGGTATCCATCAAGACGGTCTTCTTAAATCTCGTGATGCCTATGAAATTGTACATCCAGAAGATGTTGGTCTTGACGATATGGAGTTAGTCCTTACAGCTCGCTCTGGGCGTCACGCGGTGAAAAATGCCCTTGAAAAACTTGGCTTTTCTAATCTTTCAGCGGATGAATTTGAAGGAATCTTTGAAGGCTTCTTAAAGCTTGCAGACGCAAAGAAAGAAGTTTACGATCACGATTTATATGTTATTGTTGAAAGCTATTATGAAAAACATGACGCAAACAATGCTAATGCCACTCATTATAGTGATCAGTTCTTTGACTTCGACGATTTACAAGTCGTCAGCAACGCAAGCTTCCCTTCAGCAAGTGTGAGAGTACGTAAAGGTGACGAGATATTTAAAGCAAGTGCGGTTGGCTCAGGTCCAATTGATGCCCTATATTCAGCCATCGCAGAAATTACAAACATTGATGTGAAACTTGTAGAGTATAATATCAATAGCGTTTCGCGCGGTAAAGAAGCGCTTGGTAAAGTAAAAATCACAATCGAGCATGACGGTGAAAAATATATCGCAAAAGCTGCAGATACAGATATTTTAAAAGCGAGTGCGCTAGCTTATATTAATGCTATCAATAGTATTGTTGTTGCTAAATTAACGCCTGTTATGAACTAATTAAATAGTTAAAAGCAGTATGACAATATTGAGTCATACTGCTTTTATTTTCGCTAGCGGCTGCCCTCCACCAACTTTTGATATTCCTCTTCAATCAATTCAACATCAAGACGTTCAAAAAGTGGTGTCACTTGACTAATGCTTGTTGGTAAATCCACTTGCTCATGCCACATCACTTCATCGATTCCTAACATTTTTCTCACCTTCTCAGCTGAAAACGGTAAAAATGGATGTAACAGCTGTCCAAGGTTAGCAACAATGTACACACACGTTGCTAGTGTTCGATTTCCAGCTTCCACATTCTCTTTCACCTGTAGCCATGGCTGCTGCTCGTCAAAATAGCGATTTGCCGCACGAATATATTCAAAAATAGCCTCTAAAGCTTGTTTAAGATGACCCGCTTCTATATGAATCCCAACATCATTAAACAGCTGAATCGTTTGTTTTCGGATAGTGTCATCTACCTCGGCATGAGGCACTTGACGATCAAATGATTTTTCTAAAAACTTCAATGTTCGATTAACAAAATTACCGTAAGCGCCAAGTAATTCGCCATTATGACTATAAATAAATTCTCGCCAAGAGAAATCAGTATCGCGATTTTCTGGTGCATTCATTGTTAAAAAATAACGAATAGAATCTGCATCGTATCGACTCAAAATATAAGGCACCCATACCGCCCAGTTTTGGCTCGTCGATAACTTTCGTTTTTCTAATGTTAAATATTCATTTGATACTATATGTGTAGGTAAGGCCTTCGCTCCTATCCCCATAAGAATTGCTGGCCATATAACTGTATGAAACGGAATATTATCCTTACCATGCACATAATACGAAATCGTTTCTTCATTCCATAAATCTTCAATCGCTATTTGATGTTGCTTCGCCCATTCAATACTCGCTGTAAAGTAACCTGCTACAGCTTCAATCCACACATATATTTTTTTGCCTTCAAAACCTGGTACGGGCACATCTATACCATTTGGTAAGTCTCTTGTTACAGCGCGGTCCGGAACCCCTTCTGCCAAGTAACGTTCTGTTAAACCTAGAGCATTGTCTCGCCAAAGTTTTTCCGCCTTTGCCTCCGCTAAATAAGTCTCCAGCCTCCCTTGAAACTGACTAAATGCAAAATAGAAGTGCTCTGTCTCCCTGATAATTGGCTCATTCCCACAAATTTTACAACGTTTATCGATTAAATCGAGTGGGTCTAAAATTGTTGAGCAATTATCACATTGGTCACCACGTGCCTTCGCTCCACAGTTTGGACAAATCCCCTCTACAAATCGGTCCGGCAAAAACTGCTTGTCAGTTTCACAATATGCTTGTTCAATTTTCTTTTTGTATAAAAAATTGTTCGCTAATAGCTGCAAAAAAATTGTTTGAACAGATTCATGATGATGCTGAGCGTCGGTTCTCGTATACAAATCATAGGTAAATCCTAAATCATTGAAGCATCTTGAAAACTCCTCATGATAATGATTAGCAATTGCTTCCGTTGTCGTATTTTCCTGTGCAGCCCGAATAGAAATCGGTGTACCATTACAATCACTTCCCGAAACATATAAAATCTTCTCGCCCTTTTGGCGGTAATATCTAGCCAAAATATCACCTGGTAATAATGCGGCAACATGGCCTAAATGCAAAGAACCATTTGCATATGGCCACGCTCCTCCAATAACGATCGTCATCCTAAGTTGCTCCCCTCAAAAAAAAATGTAAATCAATTGCGCCTCGGCGTAATCGCCGTCTGGATTTTGAATTGTGCTAGCACAATTCTTCCTTTTAAAATCCATGACATCCGCCGGAGGCTTTATCTTCATTCAGGCAAGTCCTGAATGAAGATAAAAAAAACGCCCTAATCAAAATTGATTAGGACGAGTATACCCGTGTTACCACCTATATTTACAAATAGCTCACACTATTTGCCTCCATCAGTACGTCTCATCTTAAAAGAAGCGAAAGATACTGCCGCTGTTGTAACGAGTGCCCATCTCGTCGTAATCTACTCGCAAACTTGCTTTCGGTACGAAGCTCAAAGGTCATTTTCAAAAGGGGGCATTTACCTCATTTCCACCAACAGAGGCTCTCTATATAATGCTTATCCAATTTACTTTTCCTTATCAACGCTTTTACTATAGATTGGCATCATTTTACACTTTTTCCTTATGAATTGCAATGAATGTCGATAAATGACTGAAAATTTCCGATAAACCATTCATAGTTCTCGATAAAATGAAAAGGTTGGTGGATCAAATAGAAAATGTAGTCGATAAAACTTTATCCTAGCTTCAAATAGAGTAACTCATTTAAATTATTAATGACGATGTCTGCTTTTTCTAATTCCGTTTCTTGCGCGAAGTCAAAGCGAACGCCAACTGAGAGTAGCTGATTGTCAATAGCTGCCTGAATATCAGAAGAACGGTCACCAACAACTGCTCCGTGTTGAATAGCATTTTCCTTAATGACCTTTTTCACTAAATCCGATTTATGACCACTGGAAATAGACTGAATGCTATATGTACCTTTGATAAAACGCTGTAATTGATAAGTTTCTACTATTGCTTGTAAATACTCAACTTGTCCATTACTCGCTATGAATAAATGATAGTTTTCTGCCAAAGCCTCAAGTGTTTGCTCTGCATTTGGATACAATGCGCCCTGGCGATTACGTATTTGTTCAATCAGCTTAACATGGAATAATGCATTGCTTTCTTCTCGCGTCTCTAGCGTGTGTATAGGGCATAACGTTTCCCAGACAACAGGTAATGGAACCCCCATAATTTCGCGGTATTTCTCTATTGGTGTTTCTCCCTGCCACAAGCCCTTTGCCCGCAATACATCGAACGTTGCCGATAGTGCTGGCTCTAATATAAGATTTGTTTGAAATAAAGTACCATCCATATCAAAAATAATAGCTTTTTTCATAAGATCACCCCTTCTAAATATTAACAAATTCATTAGAAGAGTTGTTGCATCTATTTGACATCAAAAAACTCCATATGCGTTTTTTCCTTTTTATAGTAATCTAATCGATCCTGTAAAGTCCCTGTATGAAATTCGAATTTATGACCGTCTGGATCCGTAAAGTAAATCGATTTTTTATCTCGTACATCTCTTTGTCTACCTTCCAGAATGTTGACATTATGATGGACTAGCTTTTCATACACTTTGTAAAAATCATCCTCCTGGATTGAAAACGCTATATGTGTATAAGATTGATGTATGTCTTTGCGCGGAATATCTTTTTCTACATTAAGAGCAAGCCACAGCCCATTTACATCAAAATAGGCTGTGCTTTTACCCTTCACTAATAATTTTGCGTCAAAAACCTTTTCATAGAATGCAATGGATTCATCTAAATTTGAAACTGAAAATAATAAATGATTTATGTTTTGAATTGTCATGCGTATGCCCCCAACTTTGAAATCGCTGACAGAAGTGTGATTATCGCTGATAAACTGTTTAAAATCGATGATAAATTCCATTCCACCGCTGATAAAACCTTCAATTCCGCTGATAATTCGCTCACTCTTATTTCAAGATATACTTATTTTGATTTTTTACCTTTCTTTAAGCCTTTCGAGATTTGCTTCCATTTGCGTTGCTCAGTTAGTCTTGCCTGTGCATTTGTTTTCCGTTCGATAAAAGCAAGCTCTTTCTGTAGCTTAAAATAGCTTTGGAGACGAGTTTGTTCCAGCATACCGTCTGTAATTGCTTGCTGCACAGCACAATGCGGCTCCTTCTGATGTGTACAATCCCTGTAATGACAGGCCGCAGAAAGTTCCTCAATATCCTGAAAACTAGCGGATAAGCTGTCACCCTGATCCCATAATTGTAGCTCTCTCATTCCAGGCGTATCAATTAAACAACCGCCACCTGACAATAGAACTAACTCACGATGTGTTGTTGTATGACGCCCCTTCGCATCATCTTCACGAATATCCGAAACCTTCATAAGTTCCTCACCACTAAGAGCATTTGTCAAAGTGGATTTCCCTGCACCGGAAGAGCCGAGCAATGCTCCCGTCACACCTTCCGTAAATAGCGCACGAATATCTTCTAAGCCCTCACCTAACAGAGCACTAGTCACAAAAACGTCCACACCAAATGCTACAGACTCAACTTCACGTATCTTACTAGAGACATCTTCACAGAGATCAGCCTTCGTCAATACAACGATTGGCTTCGCACCTGAATCCCACGCAGCTACTAAATAACGTTCTAAACGACGAATATTAAAGTCAGCATTTAAGCTCATAACTAGAAGCACAATATCAACATTCGATGCTACAATCTGCTCTTGTATTTCCATACCCGCGGCCTTGCGGGAAAAGACTGATTTTCGTGTAAACAATTTATGAATAATCGCCTTTTCCTCTCCGGGCATTTTCTCAACTAGCACCCAATCTCCAACTGCGGGGAAATCCTCACGTGCTAATGATGTATACGCGTAATGTCCAGCAATCGTTGCCAGCCACTCTCCTTCTTCAGCCAGTACACGATAGGAATGCTTATGTTCTAAAGTAACCCTAGCCGGCACACAATTCGCCAACTTAGCCTCCTGTTTTAATCCAGTCATTTGCTCTTCAAAATATGTTGAAAATCCTAATGTTGTTAAATTCAATTTGTTTTCCTCCTAAATGTGAATATCCTTTGTACTCAATTGATACTAAACACAAAAAAACCTTGTCTCTGCGCAATTCGGCAGTTACAAGGTTCACAGGCACATTTAAGAGAATATACAAATCACCACAATTGTGATTTAAATACACTGCGTGGTCAATTTATATATTTTAGGCGTGTGAAATTGAACAAACCGAATTGCAGTTCGTTAAAAACGGATCTATTCATCATGTCACATCACCTACTTCCGATTTAGTTATTTTCAATATAACTAAATTTAACCAAAACGTCAAATAAAAGTTATATACTTTTTTATTTCAAAACATTCAAAGGGGACAATAATAAAAAAATTTCACGTTAATAATCACACTTAATTAATTGTCCCCCTCTGTTTTTCTAATAGATCACAAATTAACTTAATTAGTGTTGTTTTTCCACAACCATTAGGACCAATTAATGCTAGAAAGTCCCCTTTTTTCACTTGTAGATTAATATTATTTAAAATCGGTACTTTATTATCATAATAAAATTGAATATTCCGAATTTCTAACATAAGAATCCCCCCTTCAAGGTTTTGATTAAAATGCGATAAGATAATTAAAAACATCTTCTATAAAATTATAGGTTTTAGTTTCATTAATAATTATGTTTAAAATATAACACCTCTTTTGCTTTCTGCCACCGAAGCATTTCCGCAAAAATCACTCAAATTAGCAATTTCCGCAATTCTAATCACAAAAATTCCAAAATTCAGGGAATTATCCCTGATGAAATAAAACATATAAATATTCAATTACAATCTTACAAGCATGTATCCCCTCTCCCCCTGCATACAATGAACAAGACCACTATCGGCGAAGGAGATGTTGAATTGTCAAAAATCATTTCTATCAGTACATACCAACCACCGTACACATTACAACAGACAAACGCAGAGGAGCTAACGAAGGAGCTTTTTCATGCAAAAATCCCTAGATTAGAACGTTACTTAAAAGTTTTTGAGAATGGTGGTATTGCCACACGCCATTTTTGTGTGCCACCAGAATGGCATCGTACTGATCATTCCTTTGAGGAACGTAACAATTTATATATTGAGTTAGCTACACAATATAGCGTTGACGTCATTCAAGCCTGTTTACAAAATGAAGCGTTTTTACAATCTCCGGTTTCTCCTAAAGACATTGATGCCATTATTTTTGTAAGTAGCACTGGTATTTCCACACCAAGTATTGATGCACGAGTTATGAATAAACTTCCTTTTTCAGACAGGCTTAAACGTATTCCTCTTTGGGGACTTGGCTGTGCTGGTGGTGCAGCAGGTGTTAGTAGAGCCTATGATTTTTGTCGTGCCCATCCAGAAGCAAAAGTTCTTGTCGTTTGTGTCGAGCTTTGTAGTCTAACCTTTCAGCCAAATGATTTTTCAAAAAGCAATTTAATCGGTGCCTCCCTTTTTGCAGATGGAGCAGCATGTATACTCGTCTGTGGAGATGAAGTGAATATTGCAGTAAAAAAATCAATACCTTCCATTATCGGGACCGGCTCTAAATGGCTGCCAGATTCAGAAAATGTTATGGGCTGGAATATTAAAAACAATGGTCTACATGTCGTTTTTCAGAAAAGTATTCCTGCCATCATCACCAATTGGCTCGGCCCATTCATTGAACAATTTTTATTGGAACATGAACTATATAGTGAGCAGCTTAACCATTTCATTGCACATCCTGGCGGTAAAAAAGTGTTAAAAGCTTATGAAGATACTCTTTATCTAGCCGCCAAAAAAACCGATATTTCTCGGGAAATATTGAAATATCATGGAAATATGTCATCTCCTACGGTGCTATATGTATTGGAGCAATTTATGTTAAAAGAAGGACAAGTAGAGGATACTGGTTTGCTCGTCGCTCTCGGCCCTGGCTTCTGTGCTGAAGCTGTATTACTTAAATGGAGGGAGTAGCATGATTATTTACATTATTTTGACCCTCGTCATTCTACAAAGATTGACAGAAGTTTTCATTGCAAAACGCAATGAAAAATGGATGCTTTCACAAGGGGCATATGAAGTTGGTTCCTCTCACTATCCATATATGGTTTCTTTACACGCTGGTTTTTTCCTATTTTTAATTATTGAAGTAGTTACTAATCATAAAAGTTTATCGCCTTTATTTCCGTTATTGTTCTTATTATTTATTGCCGTTCAAGCATTACGCATTTGGTGTATTCGTTCATTAGGGTCTTTTTGGAACACAAAAATACTCATATTGCCCAATGCAAAAGTTGTACGAAAAGGCCCTTACACATTTATGCGTCACCCAAATTACGCAGTTGTTTGCTTAGAAATTATTCTTCTACCTTTAATGTTTCAAGCCTATTTTACAGCATTCTGCTTCACACTTTTAAATGTGACAATGTTGTCCGTGCGTATTCCAATTGAGGAAAAAGCTTTGCGGGATGCTACAAATTATAATCATGTATTTCAAAAGAAGACTTCGGAATCCTAGCCGAAATCTTCTTTATTTTTATCTTTAATGCCACTCCCAATTGAACGGATCTTGTAAACTCTCCCATGAGTTATTAAACTCGTCTTCCGTTAATAAGCATGTGTCCAATTCTTTTATAATCGACTCTTTATCTATTTCAACACCAATTATAACGAGTTGAGTCATGCGATCTCCGAATTCCTCATCCCAATCCTCTAGTACCTCGGGGCTTTGCAAGAAAACGTCCTGCTGCTGTTCCTTTGGTAAAGCAGCTACCCAATATGAAACGGGCTCTATTTTTGCCGATGAGCCTGCCTGTGATAGCAATAATGCAACATCTTGATGCTTTGCACTCCAAATAATTCCCTTTGCTCGTACAATCGTTTCTGGCATCTGGTCACACCATTCTACAAAACGTATTGGATGAAATGGTCTCCTACGTATATAGGTGAACGAAGAGATACCATACTCCTCCGTCTCCGGTGTATGATTTTCATGACCAAGCTCTAATTCCTTTAACCAGCCAGCAGATTCCGATACTCGTTCAAAGTCAAAGCAACCAGTATTTAAAATCTCAGCTGGCTCTATTACACCGTTTACTGTACGAATTAGTTTGGCTTCAGGCTGTAAGGCACGTAAAATACGCTCTAACCTTTCAAGCTCTTCATCTGATACTAAATCACATTTGTTTAATACAAGGACATCACAAAACTCGATTTGGTCAATGAGTAAGTCAGCAACATCCCGATCATCTAATTCACCGACTGCCTCTTTACGCTCTAAAAGGCTTTCTCCCGACTGAAAATCATGCCAAAAACGATTCGCATCTACAACAGTCACCATCGTATCAAGCTTACAAAATTTTGTTAAATCAATACCAAGCTCCTCGTCTAAATAACTAAATGTTTGGGCAACAGGTATTGGCTCACTAATCCCCGTCGATTCAATTAAAATATAATCAATTGTACCGAGTCTTGCGAGACGCTCCACTTCCTGCAATAAATCCTCACGCAGCGTACAACAAATACAACCATTTGATAACTCCACAAATTTTTCTTCTGTTCGTGAAATTCCACTTCCATTTGCGATTAACTCTGCATCAATATTAATTTCACTCATATCATTGACGATTACAGCTACACGCATATCTTTTTCATTTTGTAAAACGTGATTCATCATTGTTGTTTTACCAGAACCTAAATAACCACTTAAAACTGTAACGGGGATTTTCTTTGTCATCTTTACAACTCCTCAAATCGTAATCATTACTATTTATAGTTTGTAATTAAAACATAGAAATCTACAAAATGCAATGCTAAAAACTTTGCGGAAATACGATATTGACATATTTCATTAAAAATAATAACGTTTAAAGAGTAATGATTACGATTTAAAAGGAGGTTATTTTATGCGTGTACAAGTGACATTAGCCTGTACAGAAACAGGTGATAAAAACTATATCACTACAAAAAATAAACGAACAAATCCAGAAAGGCTGGAGCTTAAGAAATATTCCCCGCGCTTGAAAAGAGTTACATTGCACAGAGAAACGAAATAATATCAAGGCAAGATATGATTGCTCTACAATTATGTAGAATCCTCTAATAACATAAAAATGGCTGTTTCAAAAGTCTTTTCTTACTTTTGGAACAGCCTTCAACAACATTTATTAGTATTTTCTATAGTTAGCTCGTTCAAATTGTGGTCCAAATCATCAAGCAAGCATAATTTATGATTCAACTACTTTTCAAAATCCATTGATTGAGCCAATACCTTATTTACTTGGGCATCTATTTCGCCAAAGCATTTTTAATATGAGCAAGATGATGCTTTCCGTGCCAAGCATATAATGCTAGAGCTCTTTCAAGTGTCATTAATCCTGAATCCGGATGATTAAACGCTCGTTGTAATTGCTCTTCTGTTAAGCTTGTTAGCAAATACACCCAACGTTCATGTAAGCCTTCAATCATTTTATAAGATGTTGAGGCAGGCATTTCTGAATCGGGAAGCTTTGCCCATTCTTCCTCATTGTAAGGCTTAATCGTTGGAATATCCTCCGTCAAAGCTAGCTTAAAACGGATATAACTATTCATATGACTATCTGCAATATGATGGACAAGCTGCGTAACCGTCCAGCCATTTTCTCGGTAGGATTTTGTTAATGCTTGTTCACTTGCTCCATTAAGCGCCTCTGCTAGTTGTTTTGGTAATAGACGAATATCCTCAATCCATTCCTTTACTTGCTGTGCTGTAACTACTTCCGGAAATTGAAATTGTCCAATTGGATACCGTGAATCGGTCATGTAGCTCTCCTCCGTTTCTATTTACTACTTTTCATATTACCAATTTTATATTTTCCATGCCATTTCCTTTTATTATTTTAAATAAAACCCTCATTTTGCAAGAAATTTAGCTTACAAAACGAGGGTCACATTATGCGAAATATTAACTTTCTATTCATGAATATCATAGATTAACGTATCAAAATAGCTCCCATTCGTATAAAGTAAAATTGCCCATTTTCCAGGTTTCGGGATTTTCACATTTGAAGGTGCATGTGCATCTGCACCATTAACAGGTCCACCAAGTCCTATGCTCCAACCATCTACTAAAATAGGGTGTATTGTTTTAGAATCTTTATGATACCCGACAATTGTTAACTTTGTATCACGACCTTCTTCAATTCCCCAAAGATGCCACATCCACTTTTGAGTACTTAAACTTGGCATATTGGCACCAATAACACCTGATTTATTGGTATTACCGAGGATGCCTCTATCCCCGAACTCTACTGCCTTTTTGTCCCAATCAATAGATTTAAAATCACTTTCTTGCACAAAATCCGGTAAATCATCCGGCAAAACAACCGCTTTCTCATTCTTTGTACATCCTACTAACAAAAACAACAACACTGTTACCATAAGTACCCGTCGCCTCATTACTACACTCCCTACAAGTCATAGTTATTTCCTATGAAACGAATGTATCGCATAAATTGTTACAGAGTATTCTGGAAACTATACACGAGCTATTATTCTATAGATCTCATCACAAATTTAACTAACGACTTTAACGGATGAGCAATCGTTAAAGCTGACTCTTTTTCGAATTGCCGTGCAGCCTCAACCATTGAAAGCTGCGCAACCGAAATATGCTGCTGTTCCCCCGCTACATCATGAAGAGTTTGTACAATAGCATTATTATATGCATCCTTTTTTCCCTGCATAATCAGTTCAAACGTATTATCAATAACTTTTACTTGAGTATTAATGGATTTTTCATGTAATAAAGCGTATTGCTGAAGTCTGTTCATTGTACCTTCTACGGTTTCAGGATTAGTAAAAAGAACAGTTTGAGGTTGTTTTTCTTCACATAATGTTTCAAAGAATGGCTCATCGATTTTAATAATTGGTATAGAAAGTTCCAACTTTTCTTCCTCTAACAATGCAATATAATTCGTGCACGTTATTAAGATGGCATCCATATCACAACTTTCCATCCATTTAAGTTGCTCTTTCACCTTAAAGGCTAACCTGTCAGTCCCTTTTGAAACTTGCTGTATAAGACCTGGATCCACAAAATGGACTAGCTCTACCTTCTCAATGTTTTGAAATGCCTGTTCTATATACTCAATATTTGAATGATATGCATGTAAACAGCCAAGCTTCTTCCTCAAGAGTAGCCCCTCCCTAATTAATAAGCTGTTTTTCCATTGTCGCTACAGAAAGTGAGAAACCGTTAAGATTTTCTGCCTTGCCCTCTTTTGTGACAACATAACCTAATGAGCGATATAACTCAATATTTCTTGGTACGCTCATACGTACTTTACATTCGCTAATCGTTTTTCCTTTCGTACGTGCGAATTTTTCAATCTCAGCAATTAATGCTTTAGCCAATCCTTGTCCTTGCTTTTCTGGAATAACAGATAATCTAAAAAAATAAATTCCTTGAGCACTAAGTGTAAATCTTACCATCGCAACTGGTTGCTCATCGATAAATCCGATAAAGGCATGCTCTCCTTTCTTCATCGCTTGTTCAATCGATTCAATTGTTTCACTTAGTGCACTTGATGGTGGTGTTGCATGTTCATACTCTTTAAAAGCTTGTAGCATAACGTTATGAATTACTGAAGCATCCTCTATTTGTGCTAAAATAATGTTCATATATCCACACTCCTTTCTATTAAATATACACTATAATGTATATTTAATAGAAAATAAACCACATCATCATAAGATAAATGCGGATATAACTATTTGCTTGATAACCACTTAATTGTCTCTACATTCTTTAAAACTTTCTGGATTTGCGAAAAATGATACAGATCATGCTCCACTAAACTAGCAATATACCCGTGAAGTGTTAATTCAGTTGTACCTATTTTAAAAGGCTGCTGCCATTGCTTATCCACTATTTGATAAAGTGCATCCATTAGCTGCTGTCTCTGCTTGATAAAATTGGCTATCGTTTCTTCTTTACTTTGTGTACGACAATCCCTTGCTGCACTGGCATTCATCTCTTCTACATCAGGCCCTTTTGGTAAGCTTTCTTCTATAAAAAGAAACGGTAAACGTTGTTTTACCACGAATTCATCCCATGGAGTAAGATGGCCAATTACCTCTGCTACTGTCCATTTCCCAGGCTCTAAAGGAGTACGCCACTGTTCTTCTGTTATGTTTGCTAAACTTTCCACAAACACGATAGATCTTTCATAATGAGAGATTATTTGATGTTTATCGTGATACAAATTCTTTAGCTCCTCGCTTCATTTTAGTAGATAATCTGTAGCTTCGGCCAACATAATTCCCACTGCTTGTTTCGAACTCTATTTCTATAAACCTCATGCATTGGAGAGCTATTCTGAAAATATGGTGTAGGAGCGACAATCCCAGAAACTAAATGCCTGATACCATGAGGTGCGGCTATTTCAAGTATTCCATTAGCAAGCCTCACACCAATAGCTGTTGGTATTTCCGGAAAATGAGCAATGCCATCAATAGATGATTGATATGGCTCACTATTATTTACTACATGCATTCTTGCTTGATTCTTCACAGACCAAGGCTCATTCGGTAAATACTTCTTCAATTCTTGTTCATATAGCTTCTCATAATTCTCTAAAGTATTAACTTTATCAAAATATATCACATCAATATCGGCTAATGATGTTCTGTATTCTTTTTCATGCAAATAATCCCACACCTTTGAACGAATAAATCCAGCACATATCCATGAATCAGGTAATTGTAGCTTCTCTACAGTTGTTAAAATGTTCATCATCCATTCATCAGCTACAATTAAGTTTATTAGCTCTTCTTCTGTTTTCATCAGTTTTTCTCACCTCTGAATGTGTCATTCCCAATGCTTGCGCTGTTTCCTTATGAATGATTCTCAACCCATGTTCTAATTTTTTTGGCAACATCCTTAGGTGCTTCACGAAAAATATCATGACCTGCATCAGCGATTGGTTCAATTGCCAAGTTTTTAATTTTAGTTTGCAAAATTTGAATACTCTTCTTTCTAATAGCTTCTAATTCGCTTGGTTTTGTTGCACGTATCAATAGAGTCGGGCAATGCACCTGTTCTACTATATCTGTGACTGGTTCCGCATCAATACCTTTTATGATGGATTGCCCTGTAAAAGTAGAAATCGTTAGTCTAATTTCTCCATCCTGTTCCTTAACTTGAGCCTTTGATGCTTCTTCAAGCTCGTCCGACCATCGTGAAAGCTCTTCTTTTTCCGATTCAAAAAATACGTCCCAAGATGGGAATCTTACTTCATTGCAAAATTTCTCTATACCTTGTAATTCGTTTTCTAATGTCATGCCTAAATCTTGCGATGACAAATAACCGCCATCTAACAAAATTATCCCCTTTATTCGTTTAGGATATTTAGCAGCATAATGCAATGCCAAATCAGCTCCAAAAGAATGACCAATTAAATAATGAGATTTATATCCTAACTGCTGATCTATTGTTTCTTCTATGTCTTCAATCAAATTGGAAGGAAAATAAGCCTCTTCTTCTTCCAAGGCTTTTGCATAGCCGTGTCCAGGTAAATCAAAGGATACGATATGATACTCTGGTAAATGTTTTGCTAGTTCTCCAAATGATAAGCCCGTACTCCCTAGCCCATGTAAAAAGATTAAAGTTGGATTTTGTGAGTCGCCCCATTGATAGATATTTTGTTTCATTGCTACCATCCCCTTTGGTAAATCATTACTTCCATTACTTACAATAATAACTATTTACAGTTCAATTTCAAAGGGGCTAAGCATGACAAATTAGGAGAAGTTGAAGCTTTATGAGGACTGTATTTTGAGTAGTATTTAAAGTGAAAAGAAAAAAATTCAGTTGTACTTTGTATAAATATCATTTATACAAAACGAAAAATAATATATTAGATTTATAAATTATTTACCCGTACCCTTTAACTAATAACGTTAAAGGAGACACTTATGAAAAAATCTTTTATTTTGATTGTAACCTTTGCCATTGTAATGGGACTTTTTTATACAAAGCTTTCACTGACGCTCGTCGGTATCGGAGTTATTGCTGCTTTTATCGGTACCCTTGCTGGAGGTGCTGGGCTAATTACGATCCCTGCTATGATGCTTGTTGGTATACCTATTCAAACAGGCATTGCTACGAATAAATTTTCATCGGGCATTGCAGCGTTGTCGAGCATCTTTTATCTTCTTTATCATAAAGAGCTTCGTCTAGTTGCTATTATGAAATATGTTGCTGTAGCAATTGTAGGAGGCATTTGTGGAGCACTCCTAACAGTATCCATCTCAGAAAAAACAATGAATATTATTGCATGTATGCTACTTATCTTCGCCTTATTTATAACGTTGAAAAATAAAGAATGGACTGTTAGCTCCGAAGAAAATGACACTAAACATAGCAATAAATTATGGCAGCCATTTTTAATTGCAGTTTATGATGGTGGCTTTGGACCTGGCTCTTCAACTTTCAGCATACTACATTTTTTACGTTATCATTACTCCTACATAAAGGCTGTACAGCTCACACGCGTACTTATTTTCGGGAGCTGTACAGGGGCATTTTTAGTATTTTACCAAACGGGCTTTATTCAATGGCATTATGCAATTGCGATGGCAATAGGCTCCATTATCGGCTCTCAGCTCGGACTTTTAATTATACCGAAAATTCCGATAAAAGCAGCTAAAATACTATTAATAACTATCATTTCATTACTACTTATTCAAGTAGCAATTAAAATAATTTAACTACTTAAATGTTCATGAATTAACTTCCATTCATTGTTTAGGACAGTAAAAATATTCGTTGCTCTCCCGCTACCTGATACAAATTTTCCGTTATGATAGCCTTCATAGTGGTATGTATAAATACAGGTAGCTGATCTTTCGTCAACCGTAAGCCACTGGACATTAGTAGCCGAATAAACTTCTTCCCTTATCAAATTCCATGCATTATTGAAATAAGCTCCTATTTCTTCTAAGGTTATGCATGTTTTATCCGAAAACCAATACACTGCTTGCGGATGCAAAATTTCCTTTACGTTATTAAAATCATGGGAATTTGTAGCTGCAATGTAGCTCTCTAAAGCTTGTTGATATGGCATGGTAATTTCCCCTTTTTTAACTAATATTAATCGGAATTCTACTGCCAAAGCAACTAACCATCGTAGAACGCATGTTCAATAATTTTCGCATCGATGGATCAATAATGTCTGTTACTTCTAAAGTATGGACATTTAAAGAAGAATGAAATAGAAGAAGGCGTGACAAGACTATTTCAAGCAGTTTATGATGAAGAAAAGTAAACAAGGAGGATCCCTATGCTCGCTACTATTCAAAAACAACAAAATAACTATGTCGTGAAATTCAACCGTCCTCTGTCACAATCAGTGGATGCTGTTTGGGCAGTATTAACGGAAAATGAAAAGCTTCAAAAATGGATGAATAATTTAGAAATCATTGATCTTCGAAAGAACGGCAAAATCCATTTTAATATGAATGATGGAACAAATGCTTATAATGAAATAGCAATTACAGACTATGCCGAGAAGGAAGTACTCGAATTTGATTGGGGCAAAGATACAGTAAGATTTGAACTCTCCCCCACTGGCAATGGCTCCATATTAGTATTACTTGAAACGATTGGTGAGCTAACTGATCATACGCCTAAAGATTTAGCCGGCTGGCATGTATGCTTAGACCTGCTATCGGATTTATTAAATGGAACTATACATGAAGAATTTCCAATGGAAGAATGGCAGAAATGGTTTGTGGAGTATAAGCAACTTGTGGATGACGTTGAAAAGATTTAAGCATATCACGAATAAAACGCCTAGAGTAGAAATACATACCCCCTAGGAGTTTTATTAGTGTTGAAAAAAAATGATAAAGGCGGCTACTCACTTTCGCGCAAAAAACATCTGTTGGCTGGAGCGAAGCGGCTCACCGGGACGCCCCAATGAAGCTGCTAAAGAACTTATATTAATTACAAATATTTTATTAATGATAAAAAGCTGTAGCAATTTCGAGTGCTTTTAGCGGATTCTTGATTGAATCAAGCGTATAGACAAGTTTGCCATCCTGCCATACGATTAAATTTCCGGATTCATAAACATCTAAATGGGCAAAGCCGTTCTGCTTTGGAATAGGAAGCATATGTGTTTCTAAAAATTGTACTGCCTGCTTAGCAAGCTTCACACCTGTCTCCGGATTGTCTGTTCTAGTATGTGTCGCTACTGCCCATCTTCCCTCATTCCAACCAGTCCATAATGACCCTACACCTGCATCTTGGTAACCTTTAATGTTAAATCCAAGATCAACCTCTTGACCGCCATTTTGACTAAAATTCTCAAAAGAAATTTGCTTATTTGTTTCGTCAGTACTTTCATATTGCTGCACTGAGAGTCGAGCAATTACTGTCGCTCTATCTGGTTGTTTTAGTTTAATATCATTAATTGGCAAATACTCTTTGCTTTCAAGAAATACTATTTCAACTTGGTTAGTTTCAGCCTTCGTTGTTGCCGTTAAAAATGCTCCTTCTGTAATCGGAAGCCCTTTTGGTAAAGTTATCGGTAAATTCGTTTTAAGCTGGTCCTTAATATTTTTTAGTACTCCAGCCTGTGTAATGGATGCTACCGTATCTTCTTTATTCGTTTTAGGCGATTCTTGTTGATTTTCATGTGATTGATGTTCTTCTTCTTGTGGCTTGTTTGGTACGTTAGGTTTTTCTTCTTTATCAGAGCATGCACCTACTATACTGAAACTTAAAAGCATGAAGGTAAAAAATACTTTTTTCATGGCATTGGCCCCCTTTATTAAAAGTGATCAGGTTGACCTTAGAATTGCTCGGGTTAGGTCCTCTTCCTTCCATACCTAAAAACTCTCTTAGTTATTAAAGCTCATTAATTCGCTTCGTCAATTCATTAAACTTTTGATCAAGCATAACGTAATCCTTATCCTTCACTGTAAGGAAACTAAGTTTACCAAGTATCTCTTGTCTTTCATTTTCAAGCTTTAAACGAAGAGTAGCTTTGTCATCAAATTGAGCAGGTGAGTTATTTCTCCACTTTTTCTCAATACGTTGATTTCTAAGCTCCCACACACTATCTGTTACCTTCTCAAGAAAATATTTATCATGTGAGACAACAAGTAAAGTTCCCTTATATTGTGCTAATGTTTTTTCTAATTGCTCCCTTGAAGGTAGATCAAGGTGATTCGTGGGTTCATCTAAAATAAGCACGTTTTTATCCTCTAAAATGTAAGCCATTAGTTTACATTTTACCCGCTCCCCCATGCTCATTTCGCCTATTGGTGCAGTCCAATGTGCTTGCGTGAAGCCTAGATGCTTCATTAAATTCCGAACCTTCCCTTGCTCCTCAAAAGTTTCCTTATTGAAGTATTGCTCAGGCGTCTGATCCAGTGGTAAGTCAAACACTTCTTGCGTTAAATAACCGATATTCGCGGCAGGAGATGTCCAAACCTCTCCTTCTGCCTTTATCTGTCCTAAGAGCACTTTTAATAATGTTGTTTTGCCACTACCATTCGATCCAGTAATGGCAATCTTGTCTCCAAATTGAGCAGTTACGTTTACCTCTTTAAATAAAACACGTTGCTCAAAGCACTTCGTTAAATGCTTTGTCTCTAAAAAACGCTTCCCTACCCGTTGTTTTGTATCTAAAGAAAAACGAACCTCTTCTTCAGGTTCTACAGCATCAAACTTAGCCTTCTCAAGCTCCTTCTCTAATCGTTTTTTCTTGGATTTAACCTGTGAGTCCATACGTTTTGCCTTTACTCGATAAAATTCCTTAAAGGCCTCTTGCTTTGTAGACTGGGCGTGTGCCTTCTGTGACCAGGATGTTAGCTCCTGCATCTGCGCTTCTATACGTTCGATGTTTTTTTGCTGTTTTTCATAAGCGCGTTGTTGTGTTAGTCTTCGTTGTTCTCTAGCAGCCATATAGCTAGTATAATTACCGCTATGCTCTATCAGTGTCCATTCTTCTAGAGACCAAATTTTTGTTGCAATCTCGTCTAAAAAATAGCGGTCATGGGAGACAACAATGATTGCACCATCGTAATTTTTTATTTGTTCGATGAGCAATATAGTGCTTTGCTCATCTAAATGATTCGTAGGTTCATCTAGTAAAAGTAATTGAGCTTTTTGTGCAAAACCATCAGCAAGCCGCATTTTAAGCTTCTCCCCACCACTTAAGGCTGAAAATAACACATCTGGTACTTGCCATTTAGCAAGCAAATCAGCCTCGCTCGCAGTTACCTCCAGCGTATCAAAATGTGCACTCTCCTGTTCCACATAGGCAACTTTAGCAGACTGCACCCAACGTAACTGTCCAGCAGATGGCATTATCGAACCTGCGATCAACTGCAATAATGTTGATTTACCAGCACCATTTCTACCAATAATGCCAATGACCTCACCTTCCTTTACAGATGCCGTCACATGTTCAAAAATTTTTATATCCTTTACTTCATAATGTAAGTCTTGTAATTTTAAAAGTTCCTTCATAACTTCCATTCCTCTCTATTCGGAGGGACAAAAAAATCCCCCCAATATTTTGGAAGGATTAGTCGCAAAAATATCATACACAAATAAGCTTATGAAGACAGCTTTATTTGTGTCCCATTACTAAGCAAGCTACTTCCCCATCTGCTTCTAAATAAAGATGTTCAGATGGAAAATCAAGCACTTGAAAGTATAGTGCAACTTCATATCAACAAAGATTCATCGATACAAGTTGCGCGTTATGGAAAATGGGCAGACTAATCCTATTTTTGATTGAAATAAAATTTCATGCGCAAAAAATAAGATTAGTTAATCATTAGCCACCCATCGTCCCTTCATCATTAATTACAGTAATTGTAACACCATTGTCTTTAAAATAAAAACGATAAAACTGCAAAATAATTCCTCATAACTAACGTTCATATTAATACAAAGTATAGCTATGGAGCACAACGTGGGGGATGATTTCCGTTCCGAATGGGATATTTCATAGACATAATAGTTTACAACTAAATGAACTATTTAATATGACTTCTTAATACCCTTAATTACCATCTCGAGCATTCATACGAGCGAATATTTCTTCTTGCAATGGTTTGGAAGCGCCAACCACTTCTACTACTCCATCGGAACCCTGCAATAAACTCTCTTCCTACAGCAGTTAGGAAGAACCAAAAGCCTGTTCCATTTAACATCCATATATACGTATTCCTGAATAAGCATGATTGAATACCACTTGTACCTACTCCAAAAGGCGGAAGTGATGGCGCAAAGCTAGGCGGTGGGCCAAGAGGCATTTGACCTACTGGTGGTGGACCAAATCCAGGCGGTCCATATGATGGCGGTGGGCCGAAACTAGGCGGTCCATATGATGGCGGTGGACCAAATCCAGGCAGTCCGAATGATGGCTCAAATTCGGATTCTGGAAGTGGCATAATTTCTTCATATGGATTGTACATGATAAACCCCTCCTTTTTCATATTTCAATATATGTAAAAGGGCTAATAACTGTTGAGCAATTGCCCATTAGCTTTGGGTTCAGTCGGCCTAAACTGCATTCGTATTTTCATGGTTGACATTGTATAATAATAGGTTCATTTTCCAATAACTATCCAATGACTTGTCTGTTGCTCAAAATTGGGGCTTTCAAACATTAGCTGATTATACAGCACCATATATCAATTTTATTATGTGGGAAACTTTTCGTATGATGTAGTCGGAGAAGATGAATGGGCGTTGAATAGGATGCAGCAATTAGTTCAGATTCGAGAAAAATTCGGTACACAGGTGATGACAATCGGCTTTAACGATGAAGAGAAAAGTCGTGCCTTAGCTGAAAAATATCATTATAAATTCTTTTATAACCCGGCAGGATCTTACTACAACACATGGCAGTAATGGTCCTCCCCATCTATAAAATAGTGCTGATAATCCTCTCCGTTAAGTAACACTAAGCGGAGGGGATTTTTTGTAATGTATTCATCTAAGCAAATAGGGTTGCATCACTCGCCAATCCTCAAGCTTTTCTTCAAAAGATTTAATATTTTTACCTGGTATCGGGCTAGTCGAAGGCATTTTTTGATATGCTCGTCCATCTAAAATCCCAAGGCCAATATGCTTTTTAAAAACCTCGAACGCCTTTGCGCCATTAAAAAGCACTAACTCAATATTAGGATAGTGTTCAAAAAGCGTTTTAAAATCATTCGGTTTTTCATTACGAATGGCCGCATCTAAGCTTCCTTTACGCTCGCACGATTCTATTGTATCCGATACGAAAAACATATACATTTCTTAAAAAATGTAAACATCTCTACTGTGACACAACTTATATCTTCCGACTTTCGTATTTGTGTCTTCCTTATTCTCCGAGTCTGGTTTCGCCAAAGCTACTACCATTTAGTATGACTCTCCAAAGGCTTAAATTCCGCAGTATCGTTGCGTACACATCTAAGGTTTAGTGTCAGATCAATTATGCCTCGGCATAATTGCGTCCGGAATCGGCTTTGTGCTTGCACAAAGAACTCCTTTCCGATTCCGTGACATCCACCGGAGGCTTTAACTTCTTTCAGCGGATGTTTGGACACCTGCTGAAAATTAACTTAAACCCGCATACATCTTACCACCTATAGAGGTAGGAGACTTCTGCTGAAAGAAGTTAAATTCCTTAGATTGAGTAATTTGCTAAGTTAATGCTTGCGTTCAAATCTCTATCCAGCTTTAATCCGCAAGAGCAGAAAAATAATCTGTCTTTCAGTTTCATATCGGTTTTGATTTGTCCACAACTAGAACAAGTCTTTGATGATGGAAACCATCTGTCAGCTTCAACAAATTCAATTCCATATTTTTCACATTTGTAGTTAATTTGCCATTTGAATTCATATAGCTTTTGCACGGCTACCGCCTTCGCCAGATGTTTATTTTTCATCAACCCTTTTACATTTAAATGTTCCATGACAATACGAGATGGCTTGGTTTTCACAATCTCATTAGAACATTGATGTAAATGATTTGTTCGGATGTCGCTAAGTCGCTTATATAAATTACGGATTGCAATGTTTTGTTTTTGAATATTTTTCATATTCTTTAAAGGTGTTTTATAGATTGGCTTTCGGTTTTTAGTATACTCTTTCGTGTTGGCTTCGAGCTTACGAGCTTGTTTTCGTTGCTCTCGTTTCAACTTTTGCTCTAATCGTTTGACTTCTTTGGTTTTGTTGATGTTCTTTTTGAACTTGCCATCAGAACAAACTGCCAATTTTTTGATCCCTACATCAATTCCTAAACTTTCTCCTGTCAAATCAAACTGTTCAAATTCTTGCTCATATCAATGGATAAGAACCAATTTCGTCCGTCAAATGAAATGCGTGGATTCGAATATTTATGACCTTTTTTAAGCTTAGGAAGCGTTTTGCAAGTTTTTACACTGCCAATCTTTTCACCTCTAAAACCTTCATTTGTTCGTTTTAAACTTTCGTAATTTACATAAAAGCTAACTTTACTTCTTCGTCTGCTTTTGAACCTTGGCTTTTTAGTCAAGCCTTCGAACCAACGCTTTCTAGCAATATCGGCATCTTTCACCGTCTGTTTCATCACATTGCTTCCGACTTCCTTCAGCCATTTATGCGTTGTTGGTTTCAGTTCGTTATTGATTTTCTTCCGAACTTCGCCCTCTTTGACTGTACGCTTCTCGTCGTTATAAATACGTTCGCTTTCAGCCAAGAAATAATTGTAAGCCCATCTCGCAGTCCCCGCAGACTTCCAAAACAAAACCTCTTGTTCTTTAGTTGGTTTTAGTCTTATCCTTGTCGCCAATATCATTGTTTTTCACCTCGTCAATCAATCGTTTAGTTTCCTTCGACCGTATGATTTTATTGACTTGGTGTACTGACTCGACAATAGCAAATTAGTTTAGCAAATTTCTCAATGGACATTAATTCCATGCGTACCACCTCTCTTTCACTATGATAAAATCACATTACCCTGTTTAGAGAGGTTGTTAACATTTTTATAGTTGTATATATTTTTCTTGTTCACATGAAGACGCAACCCTCAATGCAGTCTTTCTCTCACGAGTAGACCTCTTATGCTTTCACATAAGCGCAGACTATATCTTCATCTTATTTTCTAATAAGAGCCACATTTTTCTTCCGCCATTCGCTTGCGGTTTTACTCTCCCTCAAGGAGATAGTCGTTGAACGTCTTCCTTGTCTCATTAGAGATTTAGGAGTTCGCTGCTAAACATCCATTGCCAAAGCACTTAGCGCTACCGTTTTCCGTTGTCACGATGATCCTTTACGGACACTGAGTATTTTTTTTCAGCTTATGCCATCCTTGTTGTTTTTTCTGCTTTCGCACCGTTACGTCTGCCGTTTCCAGCTCCGCTTTGGTCACAAGGCTTTAGGAGTTAAAAGCAATTAACGTGGAGTTCGCACCAATCGCTTGATACGAAGGGTATTCTGTTATAAATCTATGCTTCTATACAGGTTTGTATAGTTTGGTTTAAATTTGTTGTAACAGTTTAGTTACCCAGAGGCCGATATGATTGTTCTTTAGCAATTTTAATCTTTGTTCATAATCCTGAGGTACATCCATCTCTAATATTTCCCCAATAATCGGCCAAAAGTGATTGCGTGGGTTACCGTAATATTGCTGCTTCTCTAATGATTGCTTCCCTGGCATTGAGCCGACGATTAACACCTTCGTTGACAAGTCAATAACTGGTGATAATACATTTTTAAGTTCATTCGACATTACAATCACTCCTTCCCTATATTGTAACGGAGAATTTGTATCAATGTCATTGAAGGGACGTATCCAATTATTAGATTGCCGTTCCGACTGTGCGCTTTGTTGCTGACGCTTCGCTTTCGCACAGATAAAACATTTGTTGCTGACGCTTCGCTTTCGCACAGATAAAACATTTGTTGCTGACGCTTCGCTTTCGCACAGATAAAACATTTGTTGCTGACGCTTCGCTTTAG
>NZ_JBNNTW010000006.1:135726-135870 GCF_050279145.1 Lysinibacillus sp. NPDC094177
TTCGCACAGATAAAACATTTGTTGCTGTCGCTTCGCTTTCGCACAGTCAAAACATTTGTTGCTGTCGCTTCGCTTTCGCACAGTCAAAACATTTGTTGCTGTCGCTTCGCTTTCGCACAGTCAAAACATTTGTTGCTGTCGCTT
>NZ_JBNNTW010000006.1:135968-239992 GCF_050279145.1 Lysinibacillus sp. NPDC094177
TTCGCTTTCGCACAGAGCAAAGCTTCCTAGTAGCGTCCGATGAGGCATCGAACACTACCCGCTTCGCTCCGGGGTCTTATCTGTGATACGTTTCAACAAAATGCCATCCCCAACTTTCGGTGATGAACCTTTTACATAAGTATTGTTTATAAAGAAAAATCAGACCCGGCCAATATTTCCTCTGAACTTTTTACATGCAGATTATTTGATGAATGATTTTTTATATAGGTCCTTACTATTTCATAACCAATGCAATACCCTATCCATTGAGGAAGCTTTCCACCATATAGAAACTCACCATGATTGTTTAATCCTTGAATATTGATTTGAGACAAAATATGCCCCTTCCATATTTCTAGCATCTTATCAAATGAATAGTATCTCAACCATGGTGCTAACCATTTATCACCGTAAATCTTCTCCACTGCACATTCTGCTAACCCCTCTAAAATTAGAGAATCTAACAGAGTCACTTCGTCTAGAGATTTATTTAAATATTGCAGACGACAAACATGATTATACTCATGTGTAAATAATGCTTTAAGCTCCTGCTTTTCAAGCTCTCCAATATATAAAAACATAGCATTTGGATAGGCAACACCGTTTTTATTGGTTAATGTTTGCTCCTGCGTTATCGGGAAGATATAGATTGGTATATTTGGACCGCTCCATTTCTCCTTTAAATATATAAATTCCTTCTGTACTTCTTCCCAAACGTTTTGTTTCTTTAACTTGTAAATGTCTATTTTTTCATGGGATTGAAAAAGTCCCTGTTGCTGTAGTTCAAATTGTATTTCATCTGGAGATCCGCCAATAAAAATCTCTCCTAAACGAGCGCAAAGAATAGAGCGTTGTAAGTCTTCAAGATTTTCACTGTTTTTAAGTTTTTGACTAGCTATTAATTCATTGAGCCACTCATCTGTTGGTATTACTGACATACATTCCCTCCTTACTATAGCTTATGCTAAAGTAGTCAATCGGCTAGTGATAATGATTGCAACCGCATATATTAGCTTGTAAGGAAGTCGAAAGGAGGGATAGTTTGTGAATCCAGCTGATACTTATAATCTTTGTTGTAGATATCATGGTAAACGTGTAAGAATTGAAGAAGTAAATGGCAGAGTACATTATGGAGAAATAACTAGGGTGGATAGAAGACAGGTGTGGATTCAACCTGATAGACGATTTGGCGGTTATGGTTTAGGATATTGGGGTTGGGGAGGAGCAGGAGCAGGTTTTGGCGTTGGCATTGCATTTGGAGTGGTTGCCGGAATTGCACTAGCACCACTATTATTCTGGTAATATCGAAAGGACTAATTATACTTTCCGCTGCTCGATGACAGATTTACTGTCATTGAAAAAATAAGCCATTTCATTGCTGAGATGGCCTATTTTTCCTTTATTGTACTTTCTCTTGTTGCTGTTTACTTTTAATCAACTCGGATATTGTGACAAATGTATAACCTTGTTCTTTAAGTTCTGGTAAGATTTCTTCCAGCGCCTTAATAGTCTGCATACGATCGCCGCCTCCATCGTGGAACAAAATAACATCTCCAGGCTTTGACCCCTTCATCACTTTTTGGACAATTCTGTTAACCCCTGGCTGTTTCCAGTCCTGAGTATCCTGATGCCAAGACCACATAACCACTTTGTATCCATCCTTAACAGCGGCATTGATCATTTGATCATTATAGTTACCACCTACAGGACGGAACAGAACTGGCGAAAATCCAGTAATACCATAAATTATTTCCTTTGTCTTACGCAGTTGTGCATGTAATTCTGCTATAGAAGCTTTAAACGGATGTGAATACGTATGATTGGCCAGCTCATGCCCTTCAGAATAAGATCGTAAAACAAGGTCTGGATATTTTTCTGCATTTTTTCCAATAATAAAAAATGTCGCCTTTGCATCATACTTTGCCAATACATCTAAAATAGCTGCCGTATATTTAGGATGAGGTCCATCGTCAAAGGTTAGAGCAATTATTTTGTCTTTTGTGTTAATGTCCCACACAACTTCTCCTGTCTCCTCATAATAAGGTCGACCTTTATCCGCATGGGTTGTCAGCTCTGTAAAAAATACCGATATGATAAAAAAACAAAGGGATAAAACCAATACATATTTACGTGTCATAAGCATCACCTCCCAAGTTCAAATTCACATAACTCCGTCAACTTACTATTTACGAATTGCAATGAATTATACTTATGAAGGTTTGGCTGTTTTCTCCTTTTAAAATGCATAAAAATTTTATAATTTCCCTGTTATATTTTGAACAAAATGTGAAAACACTCACATAGTACTTTATTTTTTCACTGATTGATGTAAAATAAAAGGCATGACTGATATATAACAGGAAGAGGAATAATTCGTTTTTTCGCCAGTTGTTATAGTACAAAAAACCAACAAAGGGGATTTTTCATTATGTGGATTATTACAGTTTTTGAACAAAATACTTATCGTATGTTCGAGTATACAACTAAAAATGAGGCAACAGTTGCATTAAAAAATTTCAAGCAACCAGCTATGCTTTCTTATACAAAATAATTAAAAAGAAGAATCAACTCATATAAAACGAGTTGATTCTTTTACTTTTTACGTATAAATCAATTTTCAGCAACATATCTTAACTTTTCAGGGTTTACCATATAATAAATTGCTTCGATTTGTCCATGTTCAACTTCGAAGCCAATTACTGCCTGAATTTTATTTTCGAATATTAATGCTAAGCCAGTTATACCATTAATATTCATCATTTCTAATTGATAATTTTCTTCATTATTTTCAAACTTACGGAAAAGAGCAGATAATAAACGGGAAACTTTTTCACGACCGTAAATAGGATGTAATGCAGCTGTAGCCTTTCCTCCACCATCTGCATAATAGACAACATCTTCTTTTAAAATATGAACAAGCTCATTGACCTTTCCTTGTTGAAAAGCTGACATGAAAACAGTCACTGTATTTTGTATTTCCAACTTGTCTGTAACTATACTATTTTTTCTAACTAACTCAGGTAATTTCTTTTTTATTCTGCTTAAAATTTTCCTACAATTTATCTCACTTTTATCAACGATTGCAGCAATTGTTGGATACTCATATTCAAAAACTTCTCTCAGAATAAAAATAGCCCGCTCAATTGGATTTAGTTCCTCAAACAAAATCATAATTGCCAGTGAAATACTCGTATCATTTAAAATAGTAAACAAAGGATCCTCCTCATGTAATGCTAGAGGTTCAGGCAGCCATGTTCCCGTATATAATTCTCTTTTTTTCCTTGAAGACTTCAACAAATCCAAGCAACGATTCGTCACCATTTTGCATAAAAGAGCTTTTATATTGTCCATATGGTTTACTCCGGTTTTCCCTATCTGTGCAAATACATCCTGTACGATATCCTCGGCATCTGATGCACTACCTGTCATGCGATAGGCAATTGAAAAAAGCAGTGTTTTATACTCTTTATACAACTGACTTATTAACTCATTATCCATTGCTCACCTCTTAAGCTGTTTATTTTTGAAGACTTGCTAATTCCCAAGTGTAGTTTCTTATTCTTGCACCTATTTTTCCAGTTATCGTAAAATCAAGCCCCCATTTTTGTGTCCACATAAACCCGTTATTTGGTCCTAAACTAATACAAAAGAATTTTACGGGATATGATTCGTGTAATATGTTCACTGGTGTTTGGCTTATTGATGCCTTCAATATTTTACTTAGCCTTGTCGCTTGTGGAATAGCTTCCTTACATGTCATACCATCTGGATGATTATTTTTATAATCTACTACTAATGCGCAATCACCAATGGAATAAATATGCTCCTCATCTTTAACCTGATAGGAATGATTAACAATAATTCGATGTTCTTCTGAGATAGGTAAACCTAATCTAGAAATGATTGGATTTGCTTCTACTCCAGGATTAAAGATACAAGTTCCCACAGAATATTTTTGGCCATCATTAGTAAATATCTGACCTTCTGTACAGTGAGAAACCCTTGTTTTATTTTTGACGACTACCCCAATATTTTTAAGATGGCTGACGAGTTTTTCACTTACTTTCACAGGTGCTTCTGGTAAAAGTCGATCCTTTGCATCAAAAAGTAAAACTTCCACTAAACTTGGATTAACACCTGCTTCTGCCAACTTTTCTTTAGACCACACGGCAATTTCAGCAGCTGTTTCAATACCTGCGATTCCTCCGCCTACAACAGCTACCTTAAATAAACTTTGGTTTTGTTGTGATTTTTCCAAGGCTTTAAATGATTCCATCAGTGACAATAGTTGTTCTTTTATTTCTATGGCGCTCCGCTTATCTTTTAAAGTGATTCCTCCAAAACCTTTAGATATCTCTCTAATTACACTTCCAAATGCCAGCACCAAGTAATCATAATGTAAATTTATAGTTTTCTCGTTTTCCATATTAATAGTAATTTGTTGATTTTGCTTCTGAAGAGCTAATGCTTCCCCTTGAATAAATTCGATTCCGCTCTGACAGTATTCGCTAAAAGGTATTTTCAAATTTATATCCCTTATCGCAGCCCGAACAAGTAATACTTTTTTAAAATGATAACTATTTTTATCAATTAAAATAACTCTTACTGATTTCCCGATTTGACCTTGGAACTCCTTTTTCAATCCCTCTAATAAATTTATTCCTGCATAACCCCCACCAACAATAACAATATTTTTCATCATAACTCCTCCTTTTTCCCTTATAACGAATTCACATAATCAGTTGTGACATCATTTATAAAGATTTTAAAAGGCACGATCGAGAAAAATACATTGCTCCGTTCGTTTTTGGTGACAAATAATTTTTAGTAAAAATTTCGAACACCTTTTTATCTATCGCCATATGTATATAGAGAAAAGGAGTGATTTCGGATGGTGATAATTGAGCCTATTATGATTAAAGGCCATTTTTTCACTGCAGTAGTTGTTCAATTGCCAAAAACAACTCTGCTGACAATTTCAAATGATACGGGCTACATTATGTGTGGGGCTTTAGATGTTGGTCTATTAAATGATCGCTTAGCAGACCGGAAGATTATCGCTGGTCGAGCAGTTGGTGTAAAAACAATTGATGAGCTATTGACAGCTCCATTAGAATCCGTGACATATGAAGCGCATCAACTTGGTATTACTGAGGGAATGTCTGGTGTAGAGGCGTTATTAAAAATGGTATAACAAATTTTTTACAAAGCGTCAGTGCAATTTAATTTGACTAGGCGCTTTTTTGCTTCTGTCTTATGTAAAGGTGTATAAGCTTTTTACCCTATCCCTATACTTTAGACAAAAGGAATGTTCGTTTTGTCTAAAGATAAACATCAGAAAATATACGGAATTTTGTTGTTAATAGTACTTACCGTTTTCGTGTGATCTGTAATAAAACCAGTATCCTATTTGGACTGGGTCGCAGAGGTAAGTCCTGCTGTCGTTGCAATTATTATTGTAGTCGCGATTTATAACAAGTTTCGCTTTACAACGTTTTCTTATTTTATCATTGCCCTTTTGTCTATTCTAACATTTATCGGTGGGCACTATACTTATGCTGAGGTTCCATTTTTCAACTGGATTAAAGAGGAGTTTTGCTTATAACGGAATGACTACGATCGTTTTGGGCATTTCCTAAAAGGTTTGATGGCCATTGTCATAAGAGAAATAAATACGAAAAACACCACTAGTAAAAGGCGCCTGGCTAACGGGCATAACGATAAGCATTATGCTTGCTATTCCTGCTCTCTACGAAATCATTGAATGGCTCAGTACAAGAATTTCAAAGGGTAGTGAAGGAGCCGAAGACTTTTTAGATATGCAGGGAGATCGCTGGGATGCACAATGGGACATGTTTTCGTCCTCAATTGGAAAATTTTAACTTTATCACTATTTACAAAATTCCATGATAAATTATTGAAAAGACAGGCAAAGTAAATGATGATAAACAAATTTTCTCTGTAGCAAGCATAGCATAACTATATGAACCATTTGAAAGGTGGTATTCTATGTACTATGCAAACGTTAGTCAGCAATTGCCCCATACATCTCGCATGATTGAGGTCACCGGAAATGGAAAAGTAATGGCTACTCCAAACTATGTTCAAATTCAAATAGAAGTCCAAACAAGAGAGAAAAATGTACAAGAGGCGCAGCAAGAAAATGCAATAATTATGAATCGTGTCATCCAATCTCTTTTAGCTCTCCATATCCCGAGAGAAAATATTCAAACAGCTTTTTATACTATTTCACCAGTTTATGATTATGAGGATGGCAAACAGATTTTTAAAGGCTACGAAGTAACAAATGCTATTACCGTTAAAGTAACGGATACGAGCCAGATTGGTGAAATTATTGATACAGCAGTAGAAAATGAAGCAAATCGGATTTCCTCTATCCAATTCAACATCGACAATGTAGATGCCTATTATCAACAAGCTCTCAGTTTAGCCCTTCAACATGCTCAAATGAAGGCTAAAACAATTGCAGAGACGATGCATTTGCCTTTACAACCACAACCTATTGAAATTGTTGAAGAACTAGAAAAAGCCCCAGTTCTGTATAGATCAATGGCGATGGTTGATTCCAAAATTCCGACACCTATTGAACAAGGTCAAATAGCCATTAATGCGACTGTTCGAGTGAAATTTCAATATTAAATTGTATAATTCCAAAGCGAAAACTCCTCTCATGGTTTGTCTCGACAACAATTACGATACGAGAGTTTTCGCTTTTCTTCTGCAGATAAATGTAAGATTATTGAATTTATAGAAAAAATAATACGTCATCACCGAAAGTTGCGGATGATATTTTTTAAAATATACGCCCTGTATATTAGTTGATTGGAGTGGAGACTGGGCGACTCCTTGGGGATTAGCGTCACAGATGAGACCCTGGAGCGAGCAACGCGAGTGAAGCGGCTCATCGGACGCCCCCAGGAAAGCGCCCAGTCGGAACGGAAATCAACCACACGTTATGGTGATGAGCCAAAATAACAATAAATTTCGATAAAGAACCTAAACAACATTTTTCGAGAGGGTTTAAAACAATAGCACTCTCATTCCACAGTTAATCTAATTGCAACGTAGCGTTGCGGACTTGATACTATTGGTTTCGTTTGCAACAGCAGTAAATTTGGTATGGTGATGATATCAAATATGAAAGGAATGAAAAAAATGCAAATTAGCAAATCGATTTTAGATTATCGTAAAAGTAATAATTTAAGCCAAGAACAATTGGCAAATAAAATCGGTGTTACTAGACAGGCCATTTCAAAATGGGAACAGGAAAAGGGTGCTCCAGATATTGAAAATTTAATTTTATTAAGCGATGAAATGAATATTAGTTTAGATAATTTGATTAAAGGTAACAGCAATATAAAAAAGCAAATCGTGAATAATGAAAAAGCAGTAAAGTTTCATTTTCTCGTCATCTTATTTTTAGTTGCTATTGTAATTTATATAGCGTATTTTGCATTTGTACACGATATTTTTATGATTGGATTTTTAATTGCAACGCTCTTTATGCTAGGTATTGAGCTTTATGTTTATATGAGAAAACATTCGAATTAGTTACATCAAAATCCCAAGGAAAAGAGGCCTATCTGCTTTTCCTTGGGTTTCAACACACATACCAATACATATGGACATCAAGAACATTCCGCATACATGACTATATATTATTTAGGATTAAATAAATTTTTTTCTAGACACACTACTTCGTCAGACGTTTTAAAAATAATATCAAATGGCTGACTATACGAATGCATAAACAATTCATATTGAATCCGACGTTCTTCATGGGACTGCTTTAAATAGTTGATATCAGTTCCCCTTTCAAATACATCACGACCCGACCTTCTCATTAATTCCGTCTCACTATCTGTATAAAAATAAATTTTTAAATCAAATAATTCGGGATTAATAAATGCTACACTCATTCCCTCTATAATCGTTACTTTAGTCTTTGAAGAAATTAACGTACTTTTCATATAATGCGTATCTATTGTCAATAAATCTAGATCTTCTCGAACCATCTGAATATCTCTTTCTAAAGAAGGCAAATGATGGGCTGCTGGATGACAAGCCGTCATTTTGAAACAATGTTTTTCATTTTGATATGTATAGTCGATAATTGTTTGCTTACGTATATCTGAACTAACAATATACGGATCTGTATTCATATAATTCACTTCATTTTGATTTAGACAATTAACAAGTTTATTGGCAAACGTTGTTTTCCCTGCTGCTCCATGCCCTGAGATACCAATAATAATCCTTCTATCATTTAATTTTATCCAATTCAGTATTTCTTGAAGTATCTTCTCCATCTTCCTTCTCCTTTTACCAACAATCACAAAATAGATGGTATGAAATTCGATTCATACCACCTCATTAATTCGCAATTTTTATAAGCTCCTGCTGCCGCCCTAACAAACGCAGAAAACGTAGCTACAGAAGCGATCTTCTTCCTATATTGGGAGGCGATTTTAAGCAAAACAAACTTTTATCATTTCCATACACGTTCTAGTATTATTTCATTATGCTTAGTGCTTAATTGAAAAATATCTGGGTTACTTAAATTTCTCCAAACTTTAAAATCGACATCATTATTATAATGCTTCAATAGTAAAGTAATTATATTTCCATGACTAACAATAATAGAATGCTCGGCATCACTTTGGAAAGTTTCCTCAACTACGTGAACGATCCGTTTCATTGCTTCGCTACTTGACTCTCCACCGTCAAACTTTAACTCCATATTGGTAAAAGTTGCTTGAAGTTTTTCATACCAATCGGGTAAATCTCTCGTGCTTAAAATGCGTTCTGAAAGCCGTTCATCGATTTCAATATTTATATTTTTCCTATTACTCAGCGGCTCTATAGTTTGAGTTGCACGTGAAAAGGGACTGGCAATGATTCGATCAATTTTTATGTCAGCGAAAAAATCAGCTAAATCTTCTGCCTGTTGAAAGCCATCTTCTGTAAAAAAAGCAGCCGACGATTGTCCTTGAGCTTCGCAATGTCTAATTACATAAATATACTTCACCATATAAACCTCCTAGAGAAAATATGGAGAACCGACATCATTGTTATTAACCACAATATCTGCATTTTCTTGAGGGTTATGCTCCTTTAAATAAAGACTTGATGCTGCGTGATATCTGTTCAAAAACATTTCCTCTGCTTTTTCATAGCTTCCGAATGCAATCGTCTCCCGTTTTGCTCCCCTTTTTCGGGCTAGCTCAAAATCTGTCTGTACGAAAATTTTATAATCGAATAAATGTATTAGTTCTTTTTTAAATAAAAATGTTCCATCCACAATAAAAATGGTATCGTCTGTTGCAAGCAGTTGTTCTGGATTTACATATGCATCCTTTTCTAGATCTAACGAAACTGTCTGATACTGCCAATTTCCATTTTCCCCCAAAGGAATTAGCAGTTTTTCTTTAAATGCTTGATAATCGTGTGCATCTTCATAATAACCAATTGCTGAATCCTTTCCTTGTCTATAGCGAATCGCTCTTGGATTATGAAAATTGTCAATGCTTGTTCGTACTACTTCTTTTTTTCTTCGACGAAGCTCTTCAGCAAGTTCATTGGAAAGAGTCGTTTTCCCTGAAGCTGTTATTCCACTAATCGCTACTCTAATTGGATGGTGAAGTTGTAAATATAATATATTATCCGCTACTTTTGAAACTAGTTCTCGTCTTAACATTATTCATTAACCTCACAGGTTGTAAGTTTTTATTTTACAGTTATTATACCTTCTTTACTAATTAGTTCCAATTTATTTGACGCATCGCCAATCTTACCTTTCTTTAATGTATCCGTTTGTTCTTCTTTCTGATAGCCTTCTAAACTAACGCTTATATCAGATGATTCACTATTCGCTTTAAGCTCTAATGATTTTGGTGCCTCTTTGTATGAGATCGTAATATCCCCTGAAGCCGTTTCTACAAATAGTGCTTTTCCTTCGATGATTTCTTTCATTAAGACTTCACCGCTAGTCGAAGTAATTTTCGTTTTCGGACTGTTGACTCTAGTCATATAGCTATCACCGTTTGTAGCGGCTATTGTTAATTCGTTTAAAGTACTGTCTGCAATGTTCAATTCACCATCTTTTGAAGTGATTGTCCCTGTATCAGCCGATAACCCCTTAATGGTTTTAGCGCCAGAAACCGTTGAAACCGATAGTTCTTTTGTTTCAATGTTGTTCATTTTGATATCACCATAACTGTTATTTAATGCAATTTTGTTCACAGCATTTTTAGGAACAGAAATGTGAATAGTACCTTTTTTTCCAAAGCTAAAATTTTTCATAACTCCTTCTTTAGCGTCTTGTTGAAGTACCTTTAATTTATTTCCGTCTTTCTTAATTTCAACAGGATTGTTTTCTTGCTTTTCTTGTTGTTTACCTTCAATTTCTATTGTTAGTTTTTTAGATTCTGTATTTTCTAATGCTATATCCCAAGACTCAATGTCTAATTCTAGTTCTTCAATTTCCTTAACATCAAAGGACTGCTCTTCAGTGATGCTCTTTTCTCCTTTGATTTTAAGGGTGAAGAGTATTCCTCCTATTGCAATAACGAATATCAAAGCTATGATTACCTTTTTCACTTTACATCCTCATTTCACATTTTTAGGTTAAATCTACTTTATCGACTTTATAATAGGACAGATAGCCGATAATAAGCCCTAATAGACACATTATTGTTGGGACAATGATAAATTGAGATAAACTTGCAGATGTATCCCCATTTGAAACCGTTGCATTAATCAAAAATCCGATTAGAACAGCAGATGTAATTGTAGCAGCAGTTGATTTTTTTCGCATACCAAAGTACAAAGGAATTAGGCTTACACCAGCCATCATAAATGCATTGATAACAGTAGACGGTATAGTAGCTACCATCTCCTGTATCTCAGCAGGAGTTTCAAACAAGTTCATCATTGGATTTAAAAAATAAACAGCGATATTAATCATTAGGGTCGCAATCATAATGCTGAAGAAACAAAATCCGAAAACTAGAGACAGTTTAGCAAGAATAATTTTTTTCCTTTTTAATGGATACGTAAATAATAATTGAACCGTCTTATTTTTGTATTCATCTATGACTAAACGAGATAAAATCACACTCGCAAAAATGATAAACACAATGCGAATTAAAATATTTGTTAAAGACATAAAATCTGTATAATCTAGAAACATCTTTTCATCCCCAGAACCAACAGCCATAAGTGCAACTGCCGCAAAAATTCCAATAATACAAATGATTAAGCCTTTAAAATAGCTAGACATACTATTCTTTTTCCATTCAAATCTTAATAGTTTAAGCAATTTGATTCCCTCCATTAATAAGGTTTAAGAAATAATCTTCTAAATGCTGTTGCTGTTTTTCAATACCATTGACAGCAATGTTATTTAATATAAGTTCTTTATTAATTTGAGATTGAGAAATGCCATGTTCAAAAATTCGAATACAATGCTGATTGACAATTTCATATTTTCGAATTCCTAACTTGTTCTCTAGCACATGAATCGCTTTTTTTGCATCATCTATTTCAATCTCCAGATACTCCATGTTCTCTTTTCGAATATCCTCCATCCTTACCTCTTTCAATAATTGACCATGATGAAGGATGCCGATTGTATCTGCTATTGATTCAATTTCTGACACGATATGACTTGATATTAAAATAGTGATTCCATGCTTTTCTTTTAAAAGCATTAAAAGCTCCCGAATATCTTTAATACCGATTGGATCAAGACCATTAATCGGCTCATCAAGAATTAGAATCTCTGGTTTCGTAACAATTGCCCGTGCGATACCTAATCTTTGCTTCATCCCTAGCGAAAATTCATGTATTTTTTTATTTTCCACTCCATCCAGACCTACAATATCTAGTGCCTCTTTTACAGCTCCTTTTTCATAAACACCAACATACTCGCAGTGAAGCTCTAAATTTTCCTTTGCTGTCAGCCTATCGTAAAATTCAGGGTACTCGATAATACTGCCTATTTTGCTCAAGTATTGATAGGAAGTAGTAGAAATGGATTGATTACATATTTTAATTTCACCTGAAGTTGGTTTTACTAAATTTAAAATCATTTTCATAATCGTCGTTTTTCCAGCTCCATTCGGACCTAGAAACCCATAAATCTCTCCCTTCTTAACGTTCATATTGACGTTTGAGACGGTTTCGACTCCTTTAAAGCTCTTACTTAATTGATGTAGTTGAATAACAGTTTCCATGTTGTTTGCTCCTTACCATTTTGAATTCGTTACATTAAGCTTAATAAGTGAAAGTAAAAACAAAGTAAACTCG
The DNA here is from genome assembly GCF_050279145.1 of Lysinibacillus sp. NPDC094177. Taxonomy (NCBI): domain Bacteria; kingdom Bacillati; phylum Bacillota; class Bacilli; order Caryophanales; family Bacillaceae; genus Lysinibacillus; species Lysinibacillus sp. NPDC094177. The sequence continues at coordinate 148,299 of NZ_JBNNTW010000006.1, forward strand.
ATGGAAAATGACAGTAACTTTTTCAAGATAGTAAAGATATAAGGATCAGAAGCTGTTATGATGAAATTGAAATGAGGGATAAAAATGGAATCTACAGAAAAAGTCCTAATCGTAGATGATGAGATTGGTATTTTAAAATTATTAGAAATTACGTTGCGGAAAGAAAACTTTATAAATATTGATACTGCCTCAACGGGCAAAGGAACACTACAGCTTGTAAAAGAAAATCATTACGATATTATTTTGCTCGATATCATGCTGCCAGATATAAGTGGCTTTGAACTTTGCACAGAAATACGCAAGCATACAAATACACCCATTATTTTCGTCAGTGCTCGCTCTACAGATTTTGATAAATTAACGGGATTGGGTATTGGTGGAGATGATTATATTACAAAACCTTTTAATCCGTTAGAGGTCATCGCTCGAATAAAGGTCATCCTTCGACGTCAAAAAATGTATGAGAGTTCTCAGCAACAGCAGAGTACAAAATTTGATTTCGGTTATTTTACTCTTAATCCTGAATCTGCTACATTAACCGTTCACAATCAGCTCGTTGAATGTACAGCTAAAGAGCTAGAGTTGCTACACTTCTTTTGTAAAAATCCAAATCGTATTTTTACAACTTCACAGCTTTACGAATTCGTATGGGGGAATGATGTATATGGTGAGGAGAAAACCGTCACGATTCATATTTCAAAGCTACGGAAAAAGCTTGGGGATGATACGCGTAATCCTAAAATCATTGTGAATTTAAGGGGCATTGGGTATAAATTCATTCCACCGAAAGAGGATTCTCTATGCGAATAAACACTCGATTTACGTTACATCTTGCGCTGGGGATTATTCTGTGGATGCTTTTGAGTGGAATTTGTATCGTTATCGGACTCGAAGGTATTCTTCCACTCTTTAAAAAATCTGTTAGTGAAGCTTATCAGAGTCTACTAGTCGCATGGATTTTCGGGTTTAGCACCATTGTTTGTATCGCTGTATTTGGTTGGTATTTTGGGGGTCCTCTTGGCTTTATAATGTCTTGGATTCATCAGCTATCACAAGAAGACTACACACAGCCTGCTGGACTTTCTAAAATCTATACCCGTAAAGGAAAGCTCCGCATGCGTTATATGTTATATCAAGAGGTACTTCAACACCTACAATCCTTATCCGGAAAATTAAAAGCTACTGAAACAGAACGCGAAAAGGTTGAACAAGCAAAACAAGAATGGATTGCTGGTATATCCCATGATTTAAAAACGCCATTAACGTATATAACAGGCTACTCTACGCTATTATTAAACGAACAATACGATTGGTCCAAAGAGGAGGCCCGTTCCTTTATTCAAGAAATTGCAGATAAAGGCAAGCATATGGAGGAACTTATTCAAGATTTAAGTCTCGTCATTCAGTTTAATAATACAGACGGTCAGTTACCCTTACATAAAACCAATCAGGATATTGTGGATTTTACAAAGAGAATCGTTGCTACTATAAGCAACAATCCACAGGCCAGTGACTATATATTACATTTTGAAGCCGATATATCTGTTATGAATATAGATTTTGACACTAAATTCATGCAACGCATATTACAAAACATTCTTATGAATTCCATTATCCACAATCCACCTAACACAAATATTTATACACAGATTTTTGATAAGGCTGAGCATGTAGAAATCCACATTGTGGATAATGGCGTAGGAATGTCTCAACACATGATGGAGAATATATTCCAACAATATTATCGTGGAACTACAACAGAATCTTCTTCTGAAGGTACCGGACTGGGCATGGCAATTGTTTATAAACTCGTACAAGCTCATAACGGCACTATCTCAGTACAGAGCGAACCTTCTAATGGGACAACGTTTATTATTATATTACCTAAAAAATAATATGAAAATTGAACATTTTTGGACTCCACCCGAGCAATTTGAGGCCTGCCAGAACCATTCATGAAATCGTATTGTTTTACATATATTTAAGAATCATAAATTGGTTCAATAAGGAGGATTCCATGCAATCTGAAAAATTGCGACTAAGAAAGATTCAACATCTTGCTCATGAAATTACTGATAAAATGAATAAAGGTGAAGAACTTACTCACTCAGAAATGTTGATTCCTATTATTGATAATTTATCTCGTGCCATTGGCGATTTAACAGATTCTTATGGACAGTATTCATTAGATTATGTAGAGGAAAAAGTGAAAAATGCTCATGCGCTTTTATTTAACAAGGAAAAAATAGATGTCTATTTATAAAGATATGGGTAAAGGGTAACCAAATAAATGGTTACCCTTAAAAATTTAATGCGTTTCAGGATTAAATGTCTTACAATCTGTTTCTTCACTATTAGATGCCTGTTGTCCCTTTTGACTTACAACATAGATTTTTTCTGCACCACATCTGTTTCCAGAGTTCCAAAATGTACAGTTATTAACTTCACAAAGAATTTCTTGTGCCATTATTTCCACACCTCCTCTTTTGTTATCATTAACAAAATCGAGGTATTTTAATACTTATTAATAGAAGGTTAATCTGCAAATAGGTTTTATTGTAATTAACGGAAGAACACCAATTCTGGCTATTTTCTAGTATCAAAGCATGCGAAGACCTAACCCCATAACCATTTGTGGCACTTTTTCCTTATGCTCTTTTCTTTCTTCTATATATATTTAAAAATGAATACTTGTAGAAGAAAAATAAAACTCAACTATCATTTACAGGTTATTAGACTTACGGTCTACATTATTTAACTTTTCAGATATTTCCTTTAACAACATATTACTTTCACGTTGAAGTTTAATCAAAGTAATCACAATCCATATAACAAAAAGAATTGGTAGAATATTAACCGTTATAGGTATTATTGAAAAGAATCCGCTCATATGTCCCGTTCCTCCTATATATATATTATAAGCCCCGTTAAGAAGGGATTATAATTTAATATCTGGCAGTCATTTTTAGTTCATTACCCGAAAGAGTCCCCTTTAACCAGACATTAGAACCACCCCAACCACCTAACCAAGATGCACTTGCTGAAAATATAGATTCTTTGCTTGTGAAAGTTAAACTTGTATCAGATAAACTGCCTAATATGCTCCAATGATTTGCGTCATAAGCATTTGTGATTTTTGAATTATTAATATTACTTTTTGGTATATTGACATCAACATAGTAACTCATACCAAGGTTAGGCCTAATATGAGAGACTTTATAAGAAGATTTTCCATAAGGGAATAAATAACTCCATCCATTCCCACGTGGAGTAATTCCATCTTCTTCTCTCTGAATCAGTTCAATCATAATCGTAATCTCATTTCCATCATCGTCAATATATGTTTCTGATTGAACTCCATTTTCAAAAAGGTCAAAACTAATTTCAATTTCGCTTTTTTCCTCGTTCACTACCTCACTTGCTTTGGCTTCAGAGATATTATAAAAACCTAAAACACTGATTAAAAATACTAACAGTCTTATCAATCTTTTTTTCATAAAATACTCTCCTTTACTTTTTTCTAGTTATGTTAAAACCATACCATCAGCTATAAAATTTTAAAAATCACATTTTTCCGCAAATTAATCAAGTATTGATAAAATGATATAAATCTGTCCTTTTTGACCAAAAACGCGAATTTAATACCTCATTTTCACGAAAAAAGATACTCTTATCTAGATCAAGCCATGCTCACCAATATCAAACGAACACGACCAGTCAATTAGAAGTATCCGTTGATGATAAGGAATGGATATGAGCGTTTTGCCGCATGAAATGTACAATTGGTTAGTAAGTTTAACAATTGCTAACCTTATTACAAATTAGGGAATTTAAAAAGAAGCACGTATCATAGCATGCACTATTTTATACACGCTGCAGGTAGTAAAAACGCTGACAAACACGGATAAAATCCTATATACACAATAACTGGTTGTTTCATAAAGAAGGAAGTAGTGCCAAGGAATTATCCCTTAGCACTACTTCTACATCATACGTGAATCTAGGACATGAAAAGCGCGAGAAATCAATATTTCTAAATTTGATTTCTCGCGCTTTTTAAAGTTTTGACCAGTGATGTCCCAGCCTCTTTACCTTGTTATTCAATAACTTTTGTTGGTGTTGCCTCTTGAACAATTATCATGCCATCATATGCCTCAGCAGGTGTCATTTTAATTGTATAAAGCATCTGTGTAAACTTGTACCAGAAGCTAAAATCATCGCCGATATTACCCATTCGTTGTTTTTTTGCCACGATTTCGGCTAACTCCTGAGATTCACTAGCTTTTTTAAAGTCTACATAGAAAATATTTTCCTTCACTTCGCTGAAAGCATCTATTAATGCGTTGTGATGCTCAATTGTATAATCTTTTCTTTCACCAGACCCATTTTGTGCCTGAAACGTATTGTTAACAAAGTCCGTTCCAATGGCAAAGTACGCATCTTTATACACTTCGTCTAAGTATTGGCCCATAGATTTGTATCCTGCCATATTTGCAGAAGTTTTCTCTATATGTCCGTTATGAGCAGACATTAGTACTTTATCATGACCTTGAGCCGCTTCAAAATCAACTATCCATTGTAAGTTCTTAGCTAAATATTCATCACGAAGACTCATATAATTACCGTCATTTAAAAATAATTGCGTCCGCTGCTTTATGATTTGTGCATATTGAGCAGCAAATAAGTAAGCTTCTTTCGATGATTGCTTTTCATAAGAGTCTTTATTTGTTTGTAAATCCTTTATGATTGCATCAATATTTTTATCAAGTTCCTCTAGCTGACTAGTTGATAAATCTCTCATTGTTTTATTCGATACATCTTTTAGCTGTGCCTTATATTTCTTAGCACTTTCACTATTGACCACTTCGTAATAGTCTAGCAACCCTTTTTTACTATAATCATAGCGTTGCATATCGTTACCATAAAAATAAATTTTATCTTTCTCATCGGCAGTCTTGTTATAATCATGCATCCACTGAACAAACTCAATCATTTGCTCCGTTTTATAGATACCATAATCCAAAGCTTTTACCGCTTCCTCAGCTGTGCCAGTACCATTTAAAATAAACTGATTAATTTGCTGAGCACCACCAAAATCACCTTCTAAAACAAAAACATGAACATTTTCATTTTTAATTAGAGCCTGAAATACATCCTTCTTTAATGTTTGGAATTCAACGTTTCCGTGTGTTGCTTCTCCAAACCCTATTACTTTCACATCATTTGGAATATCGATATCTTCAACTGAGGATGTATATTTTGAAGCATCCTTAACGGCTTCTCCCTTGCCGCATCCCGCCAATGAAAATAAAAGAAATAGAGCTGAAATTAATAAAAAGCTCCTTTTAATAAATACCATTAATAAAAATCTCCTTAATCTATAAAAAAGTTATCCTATGTTAACCTGCTTGTACCGAAAGCGAAGCGTTAGGTACAGTTAAACTACCTATAATCGCCCGATTGGTGAAGACAAATAATCAGTGGATGAAATAAATCCCCACTGATTAAAGTTCACTTTATACAGCTTTTCGTTGGAAATATAAATAGCCTCCAAGGAAAAACAGTACGAATCCTCCGCCTACAACTGTTAATAATTGATCCCAAGGCACGAAGAAAACATCACCTGTATTGCCTCCTACATTCATCATCAAGAAGGGCTGACCCCATGGATAGTAAGGCCCAAAACGCGCTGAGTTGACTGCTAGTATAGACGGTAAAGTAAATACAACGTTTACTGCAAATGGAGCAGCAAAACTTTTAAACATAATGGACGTCCAAAGCTGCAACGCGACTAATGGCATTGTCGCTAACCATCCGCCAAAAATACTTTTCCACACAATTTCCATCGGGAAAGGATCTGAGTAGCCTTTCATAAGACCTACTGCATATATAGAACATAAATATAGTATCTGCATCGCCATCACAAGAAGCATAATTAATACATACTTTGCGACAAACACTTTCCCTCTTGTTACAGGTAGTGCTAAAAGTTGTTTCCAGCCACCTGATTGATGTTCGTATCTACAAATAAGACTCGCAAACACTCCTGAAATTAAAGGTAGAAATAATAATGCATACAATAAATTCATAGAAATTAATGAGCTATACCATTCATTAATTCCGGAATCTGCCATATCACCAAAATTCGATGTTAATCCTATAAAAAGTCCGATTATAGGTCCTGCCAAAATTAATGGCACCATTTTTGATTTACGTAATTTAAACCATTCAGCGCTCAGTATAGACCACATTTACTTTACATCCCTTCTTGCAAAATCTATCATTCCGATAATATACAGTAAAATACCAATGCCTACTCCAAGCATGACATTAATAACGGGCTCATCCCATTGATTCATTAACGATGGCCATTTCCAAATCATCCAGTCAGGCAATACAAATGAGGAATAAGCAAAAATCACGCCGAAAATACCTACTGTAATTGGTATCCCCTGATTATGACAAACGCTTGCAATCCAAAGCTGAAGTGCCAATATTGGCAACGCGGCAAAATACGGATAATAAGCAAATTTAGCAAGTTCCGCATATGGTATGCTATCTCCTAAATCTAAAAACACTCCATAAGCCATTGACACTAGCATTAATATCGTGGAAGACATAAACAATAAAATTGCTAGAACAGTGAATTTTGATAAATACACTGTTAATTTAGAGACCGGTAGTGCAATTAATTGCTTCCAAGCGTTCGTTTCATTTTCAATGCTTGCCATAAATGAAGTTAATATAGCAATCCCTAAAACTATAGCAAGTGAAGTAAATGAATGAACGTTTAATAAATAGTAGCCCCAATCGTCCTCGCTTTGCTGTAACAAATAGTCCTTCCTTATACCGTAATTCACCATTTGTAGGGCAACAACACCTATTGGTCCTAAAGCTGTTAAAAACCATAATCCTTTGCGTTTAATTTTCAAAAAGTCAGCAGTTAACAGTTTTCCTATCATAGCGCTTGCTCTCCTGTTGTCATTTGAAGGAAAATCTCCTCTAATGATCGTTTCTCTTCCTCTACTCGATAAACCGAAATGCCTTCTTGTACAAGGATTTGTACAATATGTGCTACCTTTTCATCTGAGCATTCATCGAATAAAATTAGGTCATCCTTATGTTCTGCTTTAATACCATTTGCAACTAATGATCGCCAGCCCTTTTCACTATCGCTCACTTTAATTACTACCTTTGGCTGAGCAAATCTACGCATTGCTTCAATTGAATCTTGGAAAATCATTTTCCCCTTTGTAACAATACCTACTTGTGTAGCCATTTGATCAATTTCAGATAATAGATGGCTTGAAATAATAATTGTCATTCCATACTCTGAAGGAAGTCGTTTAATCAAATTACGAATTTCGATAATACCAGATGGATCAAGACCATTCGTTGGTTCATCTAAAATAAGTAATTCAGGGTTATGTAACAAAGATGCAGCGATACCTAAACGTTGCTTCATCCCAAGAGAAAAGCCCTTTACTTTTTTATCTGCAGCATCCTTCAAACGAACAATTTCTAATACTTCATCGATGCGTGATTTCGGTACACCTAAAATTCTTCTTAACGCTTCCAAATTTTCATAGGCCGTTAAATGTGGATAATAGGAAGGGTTCTCTACTAATGAACCAACCTTTGATAAAATATGAATCCGTTCCTTCGTTGAATCTTTTTGGAAGATTTTAATTGTCCCAGAAGTAGGCTTCATTAGACCAAGCAGCATACGAATCGTCGTCGTTTTCCCTGCTCCATTCGGCCCTAAAAATCCATATATTTCACCTTTACGTATTTTTAAATTTATATTTGATACAGCTTGCTCTTTACCAAAGCTCTTTGATAAATTTTCTGTTTGTACGATATATTCCATTGTCCTCACCTCTGTAATTATCATAAGCAATGAAGGTTAAAAACAGGTAAGGTCCAAGTTTAAATTTTGTTTAAAAAATGCTCTCAACCATAACGTGGGGTTGATTTCCGTTCCGGCTGGGCGCTTTTATTGCTGCCGCTTCGCTTTCGCGCAGAGCAAAGCTTCCTGGGGGCTATGCACAATTTTTCATCTGGAATAAAAAAAACAGCATGCCATAAGCTTTACTGGCATACTGTTTGGACAATTACTGAAATGAAGCCATGCCTTAGCATGCTTCATGAAATATTCTATTTGTAGTGTTTAATTTTAATCTTCGTGCCGGATTCGCTGGACTCAATATCCCATTCTAAATCCATGCCCTTCACCATAATATCAACTATTGATAAGCCAATACCAGCACCTTTGGCATCGGATTCATTTTTCATTCCTTTTCCGTGATCCTTTATGATAAATGCATCATAGTGCTCCGTAGATTCAGTTTCCACACCAATGTATTTCCCGCTATTCGCATGACGTAAAATATTTTGAAATAGATTATCGAATACACGTCCAAGCCATATCGAATCAACTTGCCATTCGTTTTTCTCAAATGAATGTAGCTCAATATCGATTTCAAAGCCTTCCTTTTCGAACACCGGATACCATGTCGTCATTTGTTCTCGTGCAAAACGTATAACGTTGATGTCTTTCGGCTCAAATTTATATTTACTAGCCATCAGCAATGTATAAGACATTAAATTTTCTATTAAAGCGTCAATATTCACAATCGACTTTTCCATTGCCTTTATCGCTTGCTTTCCATCCTCCGATAATGCCTCTTTACTAATTGAATAGGATTGTGCTCGTATTTTCGTTAATGGTGTTCGTAAGTCATGTGATAAATTAGCAATCAATTCACGTCGTAGCTGTTCTTCCTTCTGCTCACGATTTTTACTCTCCCTAAGCTCACACACCATACGATTAAAGCTATGTTCAAGCTGACCAATTTCGTCCTTCTTCTTGACCTTCGTTTCAACAGGTAAACCATCTACATCACGTATTTCCATCGCTTCCTGGAGATGCAATAATCGTTTTCGAATCCCTCTGAAGAATAAGAAAGATATAGCAATGAAAAATAAAATAATCGCAATAACGCCAACAATTAAGAGGTTCCCATATTGTTCATAAACATTTTTAAGAGGTGGATTAAACACTTCTCTAGGAATCTCAAAAACGATAAACCCATTCGATTCGTCCTGTCCTAAAAAAGCTATAACTGTAAACGGATCTTCCCCATAATGATCTTTTATAAATTTTGTCGTAAATGCTGGCGTCCATTTTAATGGTAGCTGCTCCGTCACATTCAATGTTGTAAGTAATGTACCGTCCTCACTTACCCAAAACATGGATGATTTTGGGTATTGATCCTTCCATTCTTTAAAATGCTGAGCAATCGTTTCCTCTGTGACATTTTTTATACTTTTAGCTTCTACAAGCCATTTTTCCTCTACTTCGCTTTCCCTGAGAACATCACTTGAAAAATCAGTTTTTCCTATTCCAAACATAAAAGCTGCAATAGCAAAGTATGATAATTGAACAATGGAGATGGCTAAAAAAATAATCAACATATACTTTACTAATAATGATCGGAAAAATTTCATAGTTTCACCCTATATCCAATGCCACGTATAGTTTCGATAATCGTCGGCTTGGCTGGATTTAATTCTATTTTTTCTCTTAAGTATCGAATATGCACCATTAATGTTTTATCGCCTTCTATGTAACTTTCACCCCAAACACCTTCATAAAGCTGTTCCTTCGTTAAAATTTGATTTAAGTGGCGAATAAAATACTGTAATAGATAGAACTGCTTTCCTGTTAATTGAATTTCTTCATCGGTCTGCTTATTGATAATCCGCATATCTTTCGTATAAATTTTTAAATGCTGCAGATCTAATACATCATCATTCTTTTGATATCTCCTTAGTAAAACTTCGACACGAGCTATAAGTTCATCTGGGTGAAATGGCTTTGTTAAATAATCATCCGCGAAGTTAAGCCCCTCTATTTTATCCTCTACAGCAGTTCGTGCTGACAACATTAAAATCGGGATTTCTTTATTTTCCCGCTTAATTCTTTTGCCAATCGAAAAGCCATCCAAGCCTGGAAGCATGACATCCAATATAGCAATATCCTTAGAGGCTATGTGCTGATCGACCTCTTCACCCGATTCAAGCCATGTAACCTCATATCCTCTTTCTGTTAAATCCTTTGTCACCCATTGGCCAATCTCTTTTTCATCTTCTATGTACAATATGCGATACAATGGTAATCCTCCCAATCTAAACTAGATTTTAGAAATAAATGTTATTCTGTATTATACGATTTCATAGATTTGTACTCAATCGTTGTCTGTAAAGTGAGAGAGTCATTGAATAAATCACATCTAAGGCTAGGGGTATGTCGATAAAATTAAAAAGTTAGGCGATAAATTTTAAAAGTTGGGTGATAAAATCAAAAAGTTGGGTGATAACTTTTAAAAGTTGGGCGATATCTTTAAAAATCCGTCGATAAACCAAGCTAACCATAAAAAAACGTATTTGGAACCCCCAAATACGTCTCTCTTTTCAGCTATTTGTAATAATCAACATATCATTATCATCAAACTGCCACATGTCCCCATAAGCAACTTCCCAATAGTAGCCATTTGGATCTTGGAAATAACCACTATAGCCACCCCAGAATACAGTTTCTGGCTTTTTGACAATTTTCGCCCCCGCCTTTTTAGCCAAATCAAACACTTGATCAACTTCTTCTTTCGACTTTCCGTTATAAGCAAGCGTAATCCCATTAAAGTCATTGCAGATAGCAGGTGGATTTGCCTCGTTTATATCTTTTACTAAACGGTCAATCGGAAACAGTGAGATTTTTGTTCCTCCATTATTAAAGAAAATAACATCTGGATTGGTTTCCTCACCATAAACAATTACTTCAAACCCCAGACCCTCTCTATAAAATCTAAGAGACTCCACCATATCTTTTACACCCAATGTAATTAAATTTAAACGATTCATCTATCCATCTCCTTTAAATCAATTTCGCCTTGGTGTAATTGTTGCTGTCGCTTCGCTTTCGCACAAATAATCATTGTTACTGTCGCTTTGCTTTCGCTACAGAAAACATTTTTGCTGAATGAAGATAAAAGCATCAATTACTTATTCTATTTCAAGCAGCAAATACCCTTCCACCTTCTGGTAACCGTTTTATTTTACTTCTGTCCAAAACCCTCAACGTAGATATTTCCGTAACGATCAAATTCGGCTTCATTCATTTGTCTTATCTTAATGGGCGAATCCTTTATTTTCCCTACCATCTCTTCATTTAGCTCACAATATAATGTTGCATGAAAATCACTCTGATAAAGGCCGGCGTTATGTAATTTTTGTAGTGAAGTAGCATTTGCGTATTGTGGAGCTAAATCAAAACGAGCTGGTATTTCTCTTGCTCTATAAAAGCTAAGGATTTTTTCTATAGTATTCTCCGAACTAAAACTATCGCCCTTTACCACATTGTAAGAGGGACCGGGAATGTTCTTAATTGCGAAAGCATAGGCGCCATCAAATTTACCAACCTCCACTCCCATTGCATTGTTCTGAATTTCCTTAATTGCATTAAGCCTTGATTCGAACATCTTTATTTCGGTCACTTCTAAGTGATTTGCCAAGTTTTTTGTTGTTACCATACGCTCACCAACCCTTTTCGAAGATTTCTACCACTAATTGTAACGTACTCAGAGGACCGAACCATGTAAATTAATAAAAATTTCTTACAGTGAACCATTGATATCTCACAAAAGTAACCTCCACGTTTCTATGAAACCAAAAAGTGCGTACTTTTTTTTGCAATAGCACGGAAGCATAATAAGAAAGCAACAAAGCACAAGTGAAAATTGGAGGACAGAAAAATGATTAATCATTTACAAGATAAAATTACATTAAATAACGGCTTACAAATGCCTGGTATGGGTCTAGGCGTATTTCAAGTACCGAATGATGTTACAGCAGAAATGGTGAAAAATGCGATTGAGGTTGGTTACCGTAGTATCGATACTGCTGCTATTTATGGTAATGAAACAGGGGTTGGTGAGGTATTAGTCAGGCACTAGCAACTACTGGGTTAAAACGTGAGGATTTATTTATTACATCAAAAGTATGGAACGATGGCTTGAGCTATGAAGAGACAATTGCAGCATACGAGGACAGCTTAGAAAAATTAGGGCTAGATTATTTAGACCTATATCTCATTCATTGGCCAGGTAAAAATAAATTTGCTGAAGCTTGGAGAGCACTCGAAGATTTATACGAGCAAGGGAAAATTAAAGCTATTGGGATATGTAACTTCCAAGTTTCGCACTTACAGGATCTTCTTAAAATAGCTCGTATCACACCAGTTATTAACCAAGTAGAACTACATCCACGATTGCAACAAACTGAGGTACGTTCGTTCTGCGAAGAGCACAATATACAAATGGAAGCTTGGGCACCATTAATGCAAGGTGGACTCCTCGATAATGAAACTATTTCAACAATAGCTGAAAAATACGAGAAATCAAATGCTCAAGTGATCTTACGCTGGGATATTCAAAATGGTATCGTCACAATTCCAAAATCTGTGCGTAAAGAACGTATGATTCAAAACGCTGATATTTTTGATTTCACCCTAACTGATGAAGAGATGGCGATCATTAACGCTATGAATCTAGAACAACGTGTTGGACCAAACCCAGATGTGTTTGACTTTGTCATGTAAACGATAGCTATGTAAACGTAAAAGAGACTGTCTAATTTTCTTCTCGTGACAGTCTCTTACCAATCTATTTAAGATGTATGCATCATCGCGATATCTTCATCACGTTGCATTAACAGTACATCTTCACCTTTATCTTGTAGCTTTTCGATATGTTTTTCACCCCAAGTGCAAAGGATGTTCAGCACAGGGTCCATTTCTTGACCATAAGGTGTTAACGAATATTCAACTTTCGGCGGTACTTGATTGAACACCTTGCGATTAATTAATCCAGACTGCTCTAATTCACGCAATTGGCTTGTTAGCATTTTTTGCGAAATGCCTGGAATCAATCGGCGAAATTCATTCGTACGAATCTGACCATGGTGGTTAAGATGACAAAGAATAATAGGTTTCCATTTGCCCCCAATGACTTCAAGAGTGGCTTCAACACCAATATTATAAACTTTTTTCATTGTAAACCCCCTGTAATATTCAAAAGTAACTAAAAGTACCCTACGAACTTTTTGGTATGTATGAATATTACTATACACTATACAAAAAATCAAAGGAGATATTATTAGAATGAAAGATACAAAAGTGCCGAATGCCAAACTAACATTACTCGCACTTGCCATCAGTGCATTTGGTATCGGCTCTACAGAATTTATAAGCGTCGGATTACTTCCATTAATTACAAAAGATTTTGATATAACATTAAGTACTGCGGGCTTAACCGTATCCATATATGCACTAGGTGTAACTATTGGTGCACCACTTTTAACAGCATTAACATCGCGCCTTAGTCGCAAAAATGTGTTATTGCTCGTCATGGTACTTTTTATTATCGGGAATTTACTTGCAGCTCTAGCACCCTCATTCTCATTACTAATTGCCGGCCGTATTATTTCAGCATTAGCACATGGCGTGTTTATGTCTATTGCCTCTGTTATCGCTGCAGATGTTGTGGCACCTAATAAACGAGCAAGTGCAATAGCTTTTATGTTTACAGGGCTAACATTAGCAACTGTCACTGGTGTCCCGCTAGGAACTTTTATTGGACAAGTAACTGATTGGCGAATGTCGTTCATTTTCATTGTTCTCATAGGCATCATTGGATTAATTAGTAATGCCCTGCTCGTGCCAAGTCACTTATCGAAAGGTAATCCAATATCCATTCGAGATATTGGTAAAGTATTAGGGAATATTCGAATGTTATTAATCCTCTTTATTACTGCAATTGGGTATGGTGGCGCATTCGTTGTATACACCTATGTTTCTCCTATTTTAGAGCAGTATATGGGCTACTCACCAAAGGCAATTGTCGTGATCTTAGTTGTATATGGTATTTGTGTTGCCATCGGTAATACATTAGGTGGTCGTTTTGCGAATAATAACCCTTTACGTTCTATTTTTATTATCTTTATCGGCTTAGCATTGGCAGTACTCGGCATCGGCTTCTTTTTGGAATCATCAATCATTGGATTATTGATGGTCTTTATGATGGGGCTATTTATGTTTATGAATGTGCCAGGATTACAGCTTTATGCCGTTCAGCTTTCAGAAAAGTATATACCATCAGCTATTTCAATGGCTTCAGCATTAAACATTTCAGCTTTTAACATTGGCATTTTTCTAGGGTCATACATCGGAGGATTCATCATTCGTCATCAATCATTAGCTCATACTCCTATATACGGATTCGGCATGGTGATGATTGCTGCAGCTACTACATTTCTATGGTTACTCTTTGATAGAAACAAACTTTGAAGATTTATCGGAACAAAATCTCATTTTATCGGAATCTTTTCTCGTTTTATCGGAACAATTTCAATTTTTATCAACGGGTACCTCCTCAGGGATTAGTCATAGTTGAGACCCTGGAGCGAAGCGGCAGCAACAAATGGCTTTTCTGTGCGAAAGCGAAGCGGCAGCAACAAATGGCTTTTCTGTGCGAAAGCGTAGCGGCAGCAACAAATGGCTTTGTTGTACATAATATAAGGTATCAGCATAGGATAGGAGGAATTTAGTTGTATTACAATCCTTATCCGTATTTTGTCTATCCTAATTATTATCCGGCATGGGTAATGGCAAATCAGCCAACAATTCAACACCCTTCTAGCCATCTAGCAATGCCGACAAACCCAACGAATAGAAGTCCATTTCCAATCGTCAATACAAAGAAATTGAAGACTTCCGCGAAACGGATCAAGGATATTATGCAGCAAGCACAATTACTTACGGATAAAATTGATGAATCAGAGCAATTTGCACATGATCTTATGGACGCGGCACAACAATCAAAGAAAACAGAAGTTGAAAAGTTAATTGCGTCAACAGGCATTACTATAAAATACGAAACTACCTATACACCAGATGGATTTCGTATAACATTTACTGAAAGTAGCTGTTGTAAACTAACATTAATTTTGGGTTGGTGAAGAGTTGGTCCTTTGAAGAGGGCCACTTTTTTTGCCTTTAGCATCTTTATGAATTTTAACCTTGTATCCCTATCGAACTTGTAAACTATAAATAAATATGCTAAAGTATTTGTAATTGTTATTTCTGAAAATTCTTATATTATTTTTTCTTATCAAGAGAGACGGAGGGATTGGCCCTATGAAGTCTCAGCAACCAGCCTATAGGTATGGTGCTAATTCCAATTGGCAAAATTCAGCCTTGAAGATGAGAAGACTTACTTATGTTGCATTGCACAAGAGTCCTCTTCTTCAAGGAGGACTCTTTTTTATTGTTGCATTCAAAAAAATTAAAAGAAAGCAGGGAACTATTATGACAAACGAACTTTTACGAGCAATTCAACTATTGAAATCGAAAGAATGGGTCGATTTAACACATACATTTGGTCCAAATTCTCCTCATTTCTTTATGTTTGACGATGCAAAATTTGAAACATTATTTTCGCATGACGATGGCTTCTTTGCACAACAATTCACTTTCCCTGGGCAATACGGAACACATATCGACCCACCTATTCATTTTGTGCGAGATACACGCTATTTAGAAGAATTGGAGCTAAAAGAACTAGTGCTACCACTAATCGTTATTGATAAATCGAAGGAAGCCGAAATTAATAACGACTACACGTTAAGTATTCAAGATATTCTTGACTTTGAAGCTGAATATGGAGAAATTGAAGCAGATACCTTTGTTGCGCTGCGTACCGATTGGAGTAAACGTTGGCCAGATAAAGAGTCTTTCAGCAATAAGGACGCTGATGGTAATAATCATATTCCGGGCTGGGGATTAGAAGCGTTACAATTTTTATTCAACGAACGAAAAGTAAGTGCTATTGGCCACGAAACTTTTGACACGGATTCAGCAGCAGATTTTCGTAAAAACGGTAAGTTAGACGGTGAATATTTTGTGCTAGAGAAGGATACTTACCAAATTGAGCTTATGACAAATTTGGATAAACTACCTCCAAAAGGGGCCGCTATATTCAATATTGTGCCAAAGCCTGAAAAAGCGTCTGGATTCCCTGTCCGTTCATTCGCAATATTACCTTAATATAGCAAAAGGTCTGATTCAATAAATATAGAATCAGACCTTTCTTCATGAAAATAATTTATTTCGCTGTATTCCTTCTTTTGAAAACAAAATAAACGATCAACATTATTAATATGAACAATACTATAAGATAAACACTGTAACGGGATACATATAACCCAACATAACGCCATTTCTCTCCAAGTATCGTTCCTAAGGTAATAAAAGTAAATGTCCATATAGTTGCTCCCGTATATGCAAAGAAAGCAAATTTTTTATAAGGATAATTATTAATAGCCGCAATATATGCTGTTAGATGACGCACACCAGGAATAAAATATCCTATTAATAATAATCCTGGACCTATTTTCGCAAATAACTTTTTAGTAAAATCAATTTTCTGTTCAGTAATATGGATTTTCGAACCGTATTTTTGCAATAAAGGAAGCCCGAATTTATAACCTATATAGTAGCTCAGGGTAATTCCCCCTGCCGCACCTACGATAGCGCTGATTAAAGCTGGGATATGTGCTAGAGTTTCGCGATAAACACTATACCCTACATATGTTAAAAATATCTCATCTGGAAGTGGTAGCCCAACAATCCCTCCAACTAGGATAAGAATGATGCCAAAATATCCGTAATGTTCAATAAGAGATTGCACATGATGCGCCATAATTCCATCCCACCTAAAACGTAATAATTTTTAATAGTTAGCTTTATAATAACTCAATGGAAACAACATTATGAGTGTTATGTATTTAATACAGTTTTCTCCAATCAATTATGCCTCGGCATAATTGCGTCCGGAATCGGCTTTGTGCTTAGGCCTGCAAATGTTTTTTGTGCGAAAGCGTAGTGCTAACGCAGCGACAGCAACAGATGTCTTTTGCGCGAAAGCGTAGTGCAACGAAGCGACAGCAACAGCATGATGTTGGTCACTCAGTCGTCGCCACAGGACGTGGCGTTCTTAGACTGAGTTCCTCTATTTCAGGGGTTGTTTGGACACCCGCTGAAAAGTGACTTAAAACCACATTCATCTCACCACCTATTGAAGTGGGAGACTTCTGTAACTGCCGTTTCACTTACGTTACATAAAACATCTGTACCTGTCGCTTCGCTTTCGGTCAAAAGACATCTGTACCTGTCGCTTTGCTTTCGGTCAAAAGACATCTGTACCTGTCGCTTCGCTTTCGGTACAAAAAATATTTGTACCTGTCGCTTTGCTTTCGGTCAAAAGACATCTGTACCTGTCGCTTTGCTTTCGGTCAAAAGACATCTGCTGAAAGGAGTTAAATTATTTGTAGCTCACGAAGAGCATAATCAATACCATTCTCAGTTGATTTTTTCGTTACATAATCAGCAACATTTTTTAATGCTTCACTACCATTGCCCATCGCAATACCAAAGCCAACCTGCTCCAGCATGTCGATATCATTATCTCCATCACCAAAAGCAAAAGCTTCCCCAGGGTTCAAGTTAAAATAATCTAGTACAGCCTGAACAGCAATAGATTTGGAAACATCATGTTGCAAAACGTTTGTAATGTAAGGGTGCCACCTTTTAAATAATAAATGAGGGAATTTTGAAATATACTTTTTCTCCACATCCTCATTGCCATATAAACACATTAAGTAAACTTCTTGCGTTAAAATATCTTCATTAATCATAGGAAACTCTCGCAAAGATAATGTCTCTTGCATAGCTTTCAATGTCTCTTGTTTTTGGACGTTATTCATCGATAATTGTTCTGTAAAAAACGAGAGACTTTGTTTATTTTCATCAGCAAAATCCTTAACTGCCTGGACAATTTCTTTTGCAACAGGTATTTTATGTATTACTTGATCTTGATGCTTAACATATGCTCCATTAGCTGTAATAAACGTCTCTATTCCTATATTTCTTAACTCCTGGCACATTGATAAAGGTCTTCCTGTAGCAGCAACAATATGAATTCCTTTGTTTTTTAATCGCTCAATAGCGTTCCTTGTACTTTCTTCAATACGACCATCTTCATAATTAACAAGCGTCCCATCTACGTCAAAAAATACAATTTTATAATTCATCGTTCGCTCCTTATCATTTTGTTTATTTTCACCAAGTATATCGATTAACCATTTTTCATCATCCCCATTAATCATCACCAACACACTTTTAATTTTACATTAAGAAACATCTTTATATCAAAATTAACTATAGGTATTATCACCTACACAAACAACTTTATCATATGAAAATTAGTAGCTTTTAATTAAACTTTTGTACGTAATTTGACAAACTAAAACGAGGTGTATAACTTGCCTCTACTACACCGATAAATACTACTACGGTTACATATCGAAATTTCAAACAACTAAGAAAGTAATGAACATTTTTATTTCAATAATTCTAAAGGAGTATACCAAAGAACATAGAATTGTTAAAATAAAAGATAACTAAATTAAATACATTGAACGATATTATTCATCATATAAATAGAACAAAAGAAATAATATTTTTTTCGAGGTAAAGGAGTTGATTCTTATGGCATTTAACATTTACTACTATGAAAGTAGTGTGGATTGCAAATTTTGCAAAAAGCATTTTACCACATATAAAGTACGTCCTAATCGATATAAAGTTATCGAAGAACAAACAGATTTCATGCCAGTTTATGAAGGTTTAAACCCGTTATTGTATGAGGTTGCCGTTTGTCCACATTGTGGCTATGCTTACCACAAATCTATGACAAGAACATATGGGCCTTTCTTACTTCTTATTGATGAGTTGTACATAAAAGAGCTTCAGAAACCAAGGGATATGTGCAAGGAACGTACAATCGATGATGCCATTGTAAGCTTTAAATTAGCTTATCTTGTATCAAGAGCAGCAATGGAAGAGTCACTTCTTATGGCCAATTTCGCATTAAAAATAGCCTGGCTATATCGCTTAAAAAATGATCATGAATCAGAAATGCGCTACCTTTTTGCTGCTAGAGATTTTTACAGCAAATCTTTTGCATCCAATCAAGAGGGCGGCGAGAGAATTCAATTTTTACATGCAGAATTAAGCCTACGACTTGGAGATATTACTGAGGCGAAAAAGGGATTTTCTCGACTAATAGCAGATCGAAATGTTTCCAATAAATATCGAAAACTAGCACGAAATCGCTGGGAAAACTATAAATATGACGAGCAACCTAACAACGCAAATGAAAATATAGAAGAAGTCATCAATTGAAGTAAACGAGGAGAGTGATCAACATGCAGCTATTTACTAAAAAGATTGATGTGAGAGAAGAAGATATTTTTTCAGACCTACATCATTTTTTGCTGAGAAAAAATAATCGCTATTTAACGAATGATGAAGTAGTTGCATTAACTGGGGTTTCATCTGAGCTACTCTATAAATGGGTAAAAGCAGGAAAATTGAAAAAATCGATTTTCCCTAATTTAGGCGCACCTTGTGAGCGCTGTGGACAAATTACTCAGGCAAAAATATGTGTTAGCTGCTCATCCACCATCGTTAGTACATTAAAACAAGAGGAAAAGGATCGTGCCTGGTTCAATCAAATACAACGGAATAATCAAAGAGCTAGCACGTATCACTACAAATAAAATAACTAACATCTCTACAGTGTACTTACACTTTGGAGATGTTTTTTTCCTACCTCCGCTCAAATAATCCAAAATAATGACATTTGACCAAATTTAAACAAAATTTAAACGAAGTTCCCTTTTACTTTAAACTTTACCACCTATAATTAGTCTTAACATATAGCGAAGGACTGATAGAAAGTGACAAAAGGTAAGAAACGTAAGGTTTTATTATCATTAAGTATTGCGTTGACAAGCTTTGCAGCGTTCAGCGGAGTATCAAACGCATCGGCAGCGGTTCCAGCGGTAGAAGAACGCGTAGCTTTGGAGAACAATTTTGAAGTAAAGCAAGCCCGCACATCCAATGAAACACTTCAAGAGTGGAAAAAGTGGACAAACGATCATGCTTACAGCTTAACATCTATTCAACCTGAAGCAATTGGTCAACAAAACATTCCATCTACTAAATTTGAAGATTTAGAGATGCTAAAGCCTTTATTGCATGATAAGCGCATCGTTTTTTTAGGGGAAAGTTCACATGGTGTCGCTGAGTTTAACCTAGCAAAAACACGTATAATTCAGTTTTTACATCAAGAAATGGGCTACAATGTTCTTGCCTTCGAAAGTGGTATGGGGAATGTTATGAATGCTCAAGGACAAATTGACAAACAAGCAGCGCTACAAACGATGAAGGATTCTATTTTTGGCGTATGGTGGACGAAAGAAACACTGCCGTTATTTGAATATGCTAAAAAAACACAGAATACCGATAAACCATTAAAATTAGCAGGCTTTGATATTCAACAGCAAGGTGCATTCACAAACGGTAACTGGCTACAAAATAGTAAGCTTGCTAAACAGTTCAGTGAAGTAGAGGAGCAACTTGCTGACTGGAGCTTCGGTACGGATCTAAAAGGTTACCAAAAAGCGAAACCAAGCATTATCGAAGTATATAAACAAGTAAAATCACAAGTACAGCTAAAAGAAAAAGAGTTAAAAGTGGCTTATCCGAGCGAGCCTCATATTGTAAAGCTTATGGAACGTACTTTAGCTGATCGAATTCGTTTAGCAGACGAATATGTAGAACTATCAATTCAAGCAAACATTGAAACTGAACAAAATAAATATGATTCTTTCTTAAAGACAATGGAATGGCGTGACCAATCAATGATGGAAAACCTACTTTGGTTAGCAGAGGAGATTTATCCAACTGAAAAATTCATCGTCTGGGCGCATAATGACCATATTCGTAAAGCACAATCCGAAGTAATGGGTTCTCCATATCCGGTAAAATTAATGGGCGAGCGCCTACCAGATATTTATAAGAAATATAGCTATGTGCTTGGTCTTTATATGGCAGGTGGGGAAACAGCAAACAATATGGGTGAATCTATGACCGTTTCACCACAAATAAAAGGATCAATCGAGGATATTGTTTCATCGTCAAATAAACCATACACATTTATCGACTTACGAAACCGTCAAAATGAGCGAGGAAACTCATGGATGTTTGAGCCACGCTTATCGTATAGCTGGGGAATGATTCAGGAAAGCCTTGTTCCACGAGATCAATATGATGGCCTTCTTCTGATTGATAAAGTAAGTAAGCCAAATTATATAAAGTAAAACTTTAATCAGTGGGATTCTCTCTTCATCCCCATTGATTATTAGTCTTTACCAATCGGGATTTTACGGGCAGTCCTTTCTTTGCTTTCATTGAATTTTGAGATGGAGTCTTGTACCTGACGCTTTACTTTCGGTACAGATAAATTACTGCCCGTTAATGCGGGATAAAATAATATTGTTAAAATAGCAAACTAGTTTCTACTTCTAGTTTGCTATTTTCCTTTTATGTTTAAGTATCCATCGAAATAGTATCCCATTCCTCATGGCGATATCCTATCATCCAGAACAAGCCTCTTCGTCTTTCCATAACGATGCTTTCATTCATCCCAGAAGGGGCCGCTTGGTCTTTTATACGACTATCTACGCAAGCCCAATGGTGTCTGTAATTTTTGTCAGCCTCATCTAAAATCTCTTCCTGACTACGCATAGCAGTGTGTAAATAAAATTGTTCAAACGTTTCGCAGTTAGAAACAACTTGAATGGCATACTCGCAATCGCATACTTCATCAGGAAAATCGAGCTTCTCAACAAATCCAAGTGCCCAAATAAGTGTCCAATATGCCTCGTATTGCCAAGAAATATTAATGGCTTCTTGTACATCTGGTTCAGAAGTTTGTAAAAAGGCTCTTTCATTGCCAGTTAGATAGTCTTCCACTTTATATGTGCGTAACATATTGATGAAAAAGTCTCGCGATTCTTCTACATTTCCACCTTGAGCCACATCACAGGCAAATTGAATAACTATTAACAATGCTACGGCTCTTCTAGCGATGTCCTCTTGGGTTTTAAACTGACAAGCCCCAATTGGTGGGAGCTGGGGGAGTGAAGCTGTATATGGAATAGCTCTTTCCTTTAAATAGGCTATCGTGTTATTTTTTCTTTGCTCGCCTTCTTCTGATGTCACCTCTTGTCCCATTACCTTGCGTGTACACGCATGAGGTCTGAAATTGGATGGTCCTGATTGCCCGTCAGGATAAACAATAACGATCCCTTCATCGTCTAGTAAAGTGCCATTCGGTAAAAAGCCAATCCCCCCTATACTTGATAGCAGGTTCGTAAATAACTGCATCTGTTCTTCATTTATCTCTTTTTCCGATTCGATTGCAATCACTGTATTTAAAACAGATATTTGAGTCAAAACTAATTCCTTTAAATTGTCATCTTCAAAAGGTATATTGTCGTAATACCCAATCATCCCAGGAATATTATTAGCGAAGTAATCTGGATTCGTATCTTCAGACATGACTCTAATTATTAATTTATGTTTTTTAAACAGGGCTTTGGACTTTATTAAATACTCATTGTCATTTTTATCGATCGCAAAGCCTTTTACAAAAACATCTAAAATTTTAACTTCAATATCATCAATGTTGTTCTTAGATGCAAATATTGTGAAATAGTTCAATCTTCTCTCCCCTTTTATTCACCAACTATCTAAGCCTGCAAGCGCTTGGCTAAATAGCTGTTTATTTTTTCGTAGTATTTCGTGTTCCTTCCAATAAGCAAGCAATGGTCTCCAATTGTCTTTATCTACACCTGTTGTTGGCGTCATATCTTGCTGCATCATTTGCCATACCGCCCGTATCGCTGTAAGCCTTTCTGCTTCACTGCCGTTCAACCATTCAAATAACGTCTCTGCACTTGGCTGTGATTCTGCTAAAAGTATGTCCCATCCATCTATTGGAAATGAAATATACGGCTTCATCCAAGCTATCGTTTTTGGATGATGAAAATGACGTAGTCGGTGTAAAGCTTCATAGGAATCAACCGTCTTTTTCTCGATATCTTGAAGAACAAGAGATAAACCTTCTTCAGCTGGTAGACAATTTGCTGTTAAATAATCTCGAATCCGACTAGGCATATCATTTTTGTCACTCCAGAGCATCCTTCCCCAATCCCTTGCCTCTACCGCACAAACCTTTACTAGCACTTCACTCCATGCTTCTTTATCTGCTAGTGGCAATGATTGTTCAATTTTATTGCGGAGTGCATGATATACCTTGCTAGAATCAAACTGTGCAAATGCTTTCTGAACTTTAGTATCTGTCACTCCATGCATCGATACATATATTAATAAGGATTCCAAGTTAGACATTGCTTGGTTTAGAGTTAGCGTGAAATATTGTTCAAGCCACTTAAGCCATATTTGAGAGCTTGTTAGGCTTAAATCCAGTCCATCCTCACTACAAAACTGTCGATGCTGGCCACAATCTGCACCTATACAACCTAAAGCTGTAGCTCGTTCAGCATAGGTATTAAAACTCCCAGCAAGTAAGTCAAACTCATCTTCCTCATGACTCCAATACCAAACCGAACCATCCTCAATCCTAATAAGAAGTGCATCACCGTTGCCAGCCGTGTGAAACTGTAAATATAGTTGTTCATCTAGATTTTCACCGTCACCGCCGAAATCAGGGAATTCAAGCTCTTCCAAACTCCAACCAAAATCACCTGATGGCGTCTCCTCTAGTTCAATTGGGAGTAGGGCCTCATCTGGCAAAGACCAATACATCCCCACTTGTCGCGAACAATATAGTAATAAATTACGGAACTCAGAAGGAATACGAACACCAAGTCGCTCCTCTACTATTGATAGCTCTTGTTCTGTAGCTACAGGTGCCACCTCAATCGGATGCACCAAAGCTCCTTGCTGTTCAAACTGTTTTATTAATTGCGTCCATCGTTCAACCCATTTTTGCATTACGATCCCTCCGTTTTAAGAAAAATAGTCAATTAATTGGGCTTCAGTAGTACAAATACTGTTCCATCAACGATAGTCGATATGTTTCACGAATCATGCTCTCATCATATTTAGTCATGTGTTACGTTCTACTTTAAATTCATAAAAGCTCATCTTTCTTTTGTATCGTCATGAAATCATTTACTTATTAGAACAAGGCTTAATTTATGTTAAAATGCTAAGATTTTACTTTATTCAAGGCTCAAAATATATGATAAATTACCTTATTATTTTTATTTCCTAGACCTTTTTCAGTATCACTATTTAAAGATATCTACTTATAGAACATCTGAATGTAACTATAAAGTGATATTTTACTTATCAATACCCTTTTTAATTTCTATCATAATTTTCGTTACATAATCCTCTTCACGATTTTTAATAACGGCATCATAAATATATTCATCATATACGTACTTCCCTAGTTCAAAACCTTTTTCTCGCATAACCTTAAATAATCGCTCGTAAGTTTCACTAAGTGTAGTAGACGTTCCTACATGGTATCCAACAATAAACTCTCCTTCAATCGCCTCGAAATAAGGATGACCTTCTCGTGGATGTGGTTGCTCTATATACAAGTAACTATAATTATCATAGTTTCCGGCTAATACTTGCTCTCTTCTTGTAATCCCTCCAATAGGATAACCTGTGTCTAACTGAGAGCGATCTAATTCATCTATAAAGTCTGATACAGCCTTCGTAAACTGTTCTTCCGTCGAATCCTCGATATTTTTACTTAAATACAATGTTGCCTCTGGCAGTTGCTCTATCGTAATACTATCAAAATCAAGGTGTAAGGCTTCCTCTGTTAAATCGATTTTTACATCAATAATACTTTCAATCATCTCTAGTTCTCGACGTTTTCTCGCTACAATTTCCTTTTGCTGATGCATTAATTCTAAGAAATTTTCAGGTGATTTTTCTGCCATATATTTTTGAATATCCTTTAAAGACATGCCAACCGCCTTTAATAGCTCTATCACACTAAAAAATTCATATTGCGCAATGGAATAATAACGGTAATCTTTACTATCCTTCATAATCGGTGATAATAAACCGATTTGATCGTAGTAAATGAGCGTTTGTTTATTAACCTTACAAATTTTAGCGAACTCACCAGTTGTAAAATATTTTACATTTTTATTAAACATTTTTAAGTTTCCCTCCTTGACTATATAGTTACTATATACATTAAATTGTAGCTATTCACAAGCAAGTATACCTCGGCATACTTCATCCGCTGAAAGAAATTAAAAACAGAAGGGTTTTGACATTATGTTCACGGAAATTCGTGACATTACAGCTTTAAACAAAAAGGAAATTTTATCATTAAGCATTGCAGATAGTCAGCATGATTTTATTGAGAGTACAGTGCAATGCCTGGCGGAGGCAGAAACTGATACACGTTTTATTCCAGTTGGATTATATAGGGAGGACATTGCGGTCGGCTTCGCAATGTATGGTGTGTTCCCACACGAGAACAATACGCAGCGTGTTTGGTTAGATCGCTACTTCATCGACGAGCGCTATCAGCACCAAGGTTTGGGAAAATACTTTTTACAGCAGCTTATTAATTATTTAGAAGCTAAATACAGCTGTCAAAATATATATTTAAGCGTTTATGACAACAATATAGTAGCTATTCAGTTATATAAAAAATTCGGATTCTCCTTTAACGGCGAGCTCGATGAAAATGGTGAAAAGGTGATGGTTAAGGAGGCACATGCTCATGACTACCATTAATCCAATTGAAACAAGACCACTAAAACCATTATTTTTATCATACTTATTCCCGGCTATGATTGGTATGTTGCTGATGTCAGTCAATATTTTAGTGGATGGTATTTTCGTTAGTCACGGAGTTGGACCAGCCGCTTTAGCAGGAGTAAATATCGCCGTACCGATTTTCTCGATTTTACTATCTATTTCCCTTTGGATTGGTATGGGTGGAGCAACACTATTTTCAATTTCACTCGGTGAGGGCAATAAAAAAAGAGCGCACCAGCTCTTTACATTAGCATTTACAACAATGATCGTTGTCGTTATGACACTGATTCTAATACTTTTATTAAATTTAAAGGAAATCTCCTATATATTTGGGGCAAGTGATGCTACCTTTCCTTATGTCCAAGAGTACCTACATGTTATTTTGATTTTCGGTGTGTTCTATACAATTGAAAACTTACTAAGCATTTTTATTCGAAATGATGGTAACCCCAAGCTTGCGATGATGGGCTTAATCACTACATCTGTGTTAAACATTATTTTAAACTACGTCTTTATTTTCGTGCTCAATTACGGCGTAACTGGCTGTGCCCTAGCTACAGCAATATCCACAATTATCGGTATGTCAGTGCTTTGCCTACATTTCTTCCGAAAGCAATCCGAATTAAAGTTTGTGCGTAAATTTATCAGTCTATCTGATTTAAAGAAAATATTTGCTATTGGGCTACCAAGCTTTATCGTTGAATCCTCCGTAGCTGTTATTGTCATTTTATATAATGTGACATTTTTACACTATTTGGGCTCAGATGGAGTTACCGCCTACGCGATGGTTAACTATATTCATACCGTACTATTAACAGTATTCCTTGGTATCGGCATGGCCCTACAGCCCCTTGTTAGTTATCACCACGGTGCAAGATTAATAGAGAGATTAACAGCGTTATTGAAAATAGGTATAGCCACTGCATTTATTTTAGGTTTAACTACTGTCATAATTGCTACGTTATTCCCTTCTCAGCTAATAGCATTATTTGGTGATAGTACATTTGAAATTCGCAATATGGCAGCACAAGGCTTTGTATACTTTGCAATTGGGTATGTATTCCTTGGAGTGAACATGGTATTTGCGGAATTCTTCCAATCAATTGAAAGAATTCGTCTTGCAACAACTATTATGTTACTTCGCAGTATTATACTATTTATCCCTACTCTAATATTATTGCCTAAATTACTTGGTCCACAAGCTATTTGGTGGACATTCCCTATCGCAGAAGGCATTACCGCATTGCTAATTTTTATATTTATGAAGAACAAACCACATGCAATTTTCTCAGAAGTAAGTTCCTTAAAATAAAGCACATATAAATAAGTTAAACCCCCTTCGATACAATAATCGAAAGGGGTTTGGCTGTTTAATTTCTATTTTTCACAAGCCCAACCATCTTTATCTCTGTCAAGCTTATCTTGATAAGCAGGATGACCTTTTTTTACACCTTTAGGGTATTTTTTATTTAATTCTTTACAGTTTTTAAATACCTCTTTCGCTTGTACATCCGCATTAAATGGTGTGAACCCAAATACTAATGTCGCTGTTAATAAAGTTAAAAGTAGCTTTTTCACTATAACACCTCCTTATGGGTAATATTACATAATTTAGGATTACGAAACAATACTAAAATAAAATGAAGACAAATTCAAAAGGGGCCTTGAATTGGCCCCTTTTCCCTTTAATATTATTCATATCAATTATGCCTCGGCATAATTGCGTCCGGAATCGACTTTGTGCTTAGGCCTGCGTAATTAATGCAGGTCAGTTAGCCGTTATCGCGTGGATGCGATGATTTTAGGCTAACATCCTATGTGAACTCCTTACCAATTCCGTGACATCCGCCGGAGCATTAACTTCTTTCAGCGGGAGTTTGGACACCCGCTGAAAGAAGTTAAATATTTGATGACAGCAATCTCTTTACCAAAGCGGTCTCCATAATCTTCAAATCCCAAACTTGAGTATAAATTATGTGCGCCTTAATTTATCCACAAATAAAACATAGTCGTTCTCCAAGATACATCCAAACCATGGGCCTAGAAAATTCCCAAATCCGCCTAAGGAAAAAACAAAAAGGAACCAAACACACTTGATTCCTTTTTGAACGAAAACTTTATTCGATTCATTTGTCCTCTTGTATTTCCATTGCCTGTTTCTGTTCATCCTCTGAGGATGTAACTCCCAGAATATCGAGAAGGAACATGAATAATGGAATACCAATAATTAATCCCCATACACCAAAGAAATGCTCTGAGAAGAGAATGACGATGAATGTATAGAAAATTGGAAGATTTGTCTTGGCAGACATTAGCTTTGGATTTAAGAAGTATGCCTCCATAGCATGTAGTACCATAACAATAACCATAATATAGACAATGTACATTAGACCGCCTATGCTATATGCAATTATACTTAGAGGAATCAAGGACATGATGACTCCTGCAACTGGCACTAACCCTAGTATAAAGAGCATAATCCCTAGTGCAATTAAATGTGGGAAGCCCATAATGTATAAAGCAATAACAGATAAAACACAGTTGACAGCGGCAATAATGAACTGCGCTTCAATAACTTTACCGAAGGAACGAATGAATATCTTTGAGAAATAATGTAGTTCATCGTAGAGATGGCTCATTTTGCTATCTTTAAATTTTGCTGTAAATTCCGTAATACGTTTCTTCTCAAGTAAAATAAACAAACTCAAAATTAGTGAGATGAATACATGTAAAATGATTTTACCAATATTCGTAAGATTCTTTAGCGTGAGGTCTACACCCTGCTCTAAATATTTGCCCAGTTCAATCTTCTCAAAGGTCGGAGCTAAATACCTTGTAATTTCGTTATCATTTGGATTGAGACTAAAGCTTGCAATAAGATCAAAGAGCTGTGTAACTTGCTGGGTCACGACAGGCAAATACTTGTAGATAACAGCAACAATACCTGCAAGAAGTAAAAGATATAGGGTTACTGTCACAGCTTTCTCATTTATCCGTACGTACTTTCTAACCTCTTTTGTTGCCTTCGTGGTAAGCTGATTCATCAAGTAAGTAATAATAAACGTGAGAAGAATAAGATTGATCATACTTCGCATCAAATATATTGCAATAGCGATTCCGACTAGAATTAAAAAACGTTTAAATCCATTACTACGAAAGAAATTACTCATGTATTCACTCCTTCTACAAAACGGCTTCGCTGCCTTTACTGCCTGGGTTTCGCTATCAAATGAACATAAGCAATTAATAAATTGATGTAAAACATTACGTATCATTCTTATGTAAATCCACCCCTTTATTGGATTATTATTTCCATAATCACTTAGAAAAAGACTTAAATGCATGTTGCTTTATAAGTCCCATAAGAAATTAATGAATCCAAGGAGTAAAAAAGAATTGTATGTCTTATCAAATTTAGAAATTAATGACAATACTTTTGTACTTTAGTGAAAGCCGAATCAGCGTTATAAGCCTTAATCCTATTATTCTATTATAACCTTTTGAACACCATCATATCCAATGTAAGTTCTTTTATAATGAAATAATAATTAAATCATTACTAAAACATCACATTCCATTCCTGAAGACGATTTCCAAGAGCTCCGAGCCTCCATCCGTTCCATATGCTTTTATTCAAACAATACTTTTTTATCAATTACAAATTTTAGTAGTAAAACTTAATTTTAGTATGATTTTCTTATTAAAATTTTAAACTTAAAATAATAGAAAAGACGGAATATCTCAAAGTTCCAAAAATCCTGAAGGACATTCAAAACCAGTTGCTCTATATGTGCATCAAATGAAAGTGATAGGACTATAGAGATGGTTAAATTATCTGGACAAATAGGAATGGCGAAAGACGGGAATATACCTGAAGAGCCATTAGCTCAAATGAGGTTAGCATTAAAAAAAATCCTGAAGAATCTTGAAAGTGTATTTGAAACTTCAAGATTTAACGAAGATAGTCTTTTTTGGCGATCACCTTCCATGTGCTAGATTTATTCCTGAGCATGTAAGGTAATTTAATCTTATAATATGTTGAGATTCACAAGAATGTGCGCCCAGATTTGTATAAAATTTACTCATAAAAACACCCCACAAAAGTTAGATTTTGTGTCTAACCTTTACGGGGCAGTTCATTAGAGCTAAAGAGATGTTTATCTCATTTATAGATTTTCATCTTTAGAGCTTATTTTAGCATGTTTATATCCATAGCCTATATAAATAACTAAGCCTATCGCCAACCAAATCAAAAAGCGCACTATAGTAAATAGCGGCAGACTAAAAATTAATACAATACATCCCCCAATACCTACAGTTGCTACAAGCCATAACGCAGGTACTTTGAATACACGTGGTTGATCTGGTCGTGTATAGCGAAGAACAACAACACTAACTGTTGTTAAAGCAAAAGCAGTTAAACCGCCGATGTTAGCAAATTCCGCTAATTCACCGATTGATAAAAATCCTGATAAGAGAATACCTGTTCCAACCACGATTAAAGTTGATAATACAGGTACTCCTGTTTTTTTATTAGTTTGTGCAATACGTTCTGGTAGAAGTCCATCACGGCTCATTGCAAACAGCACGCGTGTCGCACTTGTTGTATTTGCAATCATCGTAGCAAGCAATCCAAAAATAACTGATACTGCGATGATAGCACCTCCCCATTGAATACCAACAGATTGTAGTGCATATACAGTAGGATTTGGAACATCCAACTCAGGGGATGGTACAATACCTGTTAATACTAGGGCAACAAGTGCATAAATAAGCGTTAATACACTTAGACCACCAATTAAAGCTTTTGGTATTGTTTTTTGTGGATTTTTTACTTCTTCCAGAACAGTTGTTACACCATCAAATCCAGTAAAGGCAAAGAACACTAATGCCGCTCCCGCCATTACACCTGACCAGCCAAACGGTGTAAATGGTGTCCAGTTTATAGGGTTAACGTGAAAAGCCCCAATAGCAAGGAATAAGATAATCGCGCCAACCTTTGCAGCTGTAAATAACATATTTGATCGACCCACATTTTTAATTCCGCTCAGTGCAATCCAAGCTACAATAAGCCAACCAGCCACAGCAGGTAGATTTACAATCCCACCATGGGCAATATCTTTTGTTAAAACTCCTGGCAAATGTATTCCGACAGATTGTAAAAATGAATCGACGTAGCCACTCCAACCAACTGCAACTGTACTAGAAATAACGATGAATTCCAATAATAAGTCCCAACCAATTATCCAAGCAATAATTTCACCTAGCGCAATATAAGAATAGGTGTAAGCACTCCCTGCGACGGGCGCCATCGCTGCGAATTCGACATAGGCTAGTCCAACTGCAATTGTAACAAGTCCCCCGATTAAGAAAGAAACAACGACACCAGGACCTGCATGTAGAGCAGCTGTAGTTCCTGGCAGTACAAAAATTCCAGCTCCTATTGTAGCTCCTAGTACATATAGCAATAATTGCAACGCTCCTAGTTCACGCTTTAGTTTAAAACGTTCGACTTCAGTTATTTTATTGGCTTGCTCGATTGACTTCGTTCGTAAAAAATTCGCCATAATAACCACTCCATTTCCAATAAAAGAGAATAAATTTCATTTTTATACACCTTTATTAATAATCAGTATATTATCTATTTTCTCAAATTGAGTCAACAATTAGATTAATATAACAATTTATCTTTTACTAAAACGAGTTAATTGATGCATTCTTTTATGTAAAACTTTTGCAATTAAATAGTATGGAACTTAATACATTCACAAAAAAACCTTCTATGATTATAGTCTATTGATTCCTCATTTACAGGTCATTAAAGCACAAGGTTATGCTGTTGATAATGAAGAAACGCATGAAGGTAAATGTTGTAAAAATCAAGTGGCTACCAATGTGAAAGCGACCGTATCCTTTTAACTAAAGAAGATTTAGTGAATATAGAAAGAATTTTAGAATAAAATAAAAATGCGAAAATGTTGTTACATCAACATTTTCGCATTTTTTTATTGAGGACGTTCTAGCGCAAATATATCTCCAATTTTTGCGTAATTTGAGCCAGCTAGTCTGCTAACCGCTTTTAATTTCATTGGGTCAATATGACCTTCATTATAAATAGTCTCATCTATATGAAATTGTACAACCTCACCAATGAACAAATCACCTGTCTGTTCATCACCATTCATCAAAGGGATCGTCTGTACTAAACGACATTCCATTCGAACCTTTGCTTCTTTTATACCTGGTACAGATATACGCTGACTATCGGTTAATGTAAATTGAGCTCTATCAATTTCGCTTTCAGTTACAGGTAATGAAGCTGCCGTTTCATTCACCTGCTTAACATGATCCTCATCTACAATATGCACAACAAATTGTTGCTGATGATGAATATGTCGAGCGGTATCTTTTAAGCGCCCCTGTGGTCTTTGAACCGCTAGAGAAATCATCGGTGGATTTGATGATACAATGATAATCAATTTTGCCTCGGCATAATTGCGTCCAGAATCGGCTTTGTGCTTGCACAAAGCACTCCTTCCCGATTCTGTGACATCCGCCGGAGGCTTTAACTTATTTCAGCGGATGTTTAAACATCTGCTGAAATAAGTTAGAAACTAAAAGGTGCGCCATTGATGACTCCTTGCTCTGACTTCGTCGTAACAAAGGCAATTGGTCTCGGAATAATACTGCCAATTAATAATTTATAGTTTTCACGCTCAGTATTTTTCGTAGGATCAATTGAAATCAAACGACTCATCCTCCTTAATCAAGCTCACGTACTTCGATTGGAATTAATGTTCTTTCTAATTGTTCACGATGCTGTTCGTATTGAGATGGTAACATTAATTGGATACCCATTGTCTCAGGTGTTTCATCATGAGCGAATCCAGGTGGGTCTGTTGCAATTTCAAATAAAATCTCACCAGGTTCACGGAAATAAATCGCATTAAAATAATTACGATCTTTCACTTCGGTTACATGTTGTCCATGATTCATTACATACTCTTGCCATTCTAGGTGATCCGCATTATCCTGGGCTCTCCAAGCAATATGATGAACCGTTCCGACTCCCATTTGACCGCGCATACCAGGAACTACTTTTAAATCTACTGTATTGCCGATATCTGCGCTGGATTTGTAACGAGTATACTCGCCTTCCGTCGCTACTTTTTCAAGCCCCATGACTTCAGTTAAGACTTTAGCTGTTTCTTCAGGATGACTTGAATACAGTGTTGCACCGCCAAATCCTTTAATCGCAACCTCAGGAGTTACTTCACCAAATGTCCATTCATTCAGTTCCCCTTCTACACGTGCAACTAATTCAATATGAAGTCCATGTGGATCATCAAATTGTACTACTTGTTCACCAAAGCGTTCTACTTTTTGGAATGGAATAGAGAATTTTGCAAGGCGATTAACCCAAAAAGATAGCGCTCCCTCCGGTACAACATAAGTAGTTACACCAACTTGACCATCACCAATGCGACCTTGATAAGCATTTGCCCATGGGAAGAATGTAATAATAGTCCCTGGTTTACCACCTTTGTTACCGAAGTAAAGATGATATGTGCCTGGGTCATCGAAGTTTACCGTTTGTTTAACTAAACGTAAGCCTAATACACCAGCATAAAAATCAAT
Organism: Lysinibacillus sp. NPDC094177; assembly: GCF_050279145.1. NCBI lineage: Bacteria > Bacillati > Bacillota > Bacilli > Caryophanales > Bacillaceae > Lysinibacillus > Lysinibacillus sp. NPDC094177. The sequence continues at coordinate 181,786 of NZ_JBNNTW010000006.1, forward strand.
ATTTTCTTGTGGATGCCCTACAATGGCTGTGATATGGTGAATACCCGCAGTATGTTTTTTCATGTTAACAGTCCCTTTCATGATAAATGTATTTTTCACCTATACTTTGCCCAATACCGTTCTACATCAATCTTTGAACATGATTATTAACGAATTGTATATAAAGCTTTTGACCAAGGAATTAATTGATCTAACATTTGGTTAACTGAATCAGCTTGTACTTCTTTTGGTTTAAAATCAGTACCATTTTCAAAGTCTGTGAATAGTGACAATGCTGGATGTACACGTACATCTGCAATTAAAAGCTCACCCATAATACCACGTAAATGTTCAGCTGCACGTGCACCACCTACAGAACCATACGATACGATACCTGCAGCTTTGTTATTCCATTCTACACGTAAATAATCTAGTGCATTTTTTAGAGCACCTGTAATAGAGTGATTGTACTCTTGTACGATAAATACAAATCCATCTTGTTTTGCAACAATTTCTGACCAACCTTGAGCGCCTGAAGCGTCTTGCCCTGGTTCACCTAGTAAAGGTAATTTGTAATCTGCGATATCAATAATTGTATAGTTTGCATCTCCACGTTGATCTGCGATTTCTTTTACCCATTGTGCTACTTGTGGACTTACACGACCTTCACGTGTTGATCCTATAATAATCCCGATATTTAATTCTGCCATTGTTTTTTCCTCCTCTTTTTTTGAAGCAAATAATTTATTTAAAAAACCCAATATGATTACCTCCTTATGATGTAAAAACATGGACTAAAAGGTTCGAATTCATTTATCTTGAATTTAGTTATCTTGAATTCGAGATAATAATAACACGATGGTTTAATTTACGTCAACATGTTTGTTTAATATTTTAAAAAAGCAGAGATGTTATGGTAGCAACATCTCCGCTTCAACTTTAACAAAAGGATAAATAAAATAATGCGTATCAATAAACAAGGGTTGATTTTCACTCCGAGTTGGCCTAAAGCCTCCGGCGGATGTCAGCTCAAGCTAATCCCGCAGGAGTCGCCACTCTCCGTGAAAAATCAACAGCTCCTCATCATTTTGAAAGTTTTTTGTTAAGTGGTGTAAAAAGGGAAGTCATCCTATGTAAAATATCCGTATGCTGCTTTTGAAGACAACGTTCTTTCGAATAGTATACACAACAAATATCATATACTATAAAGAAGTGTATATTTTTGTTAATTTCACTTGATGATTAAAGGTCATGATTATGAAGGAAAAACTTTCGGAAGAAATAGGTGAAAACAACAATGAAAAAAACCCCCATATATTATAAAACTATATTAGTATGTTTATTATTAATTCCATACTATCTATTTCTACCAGTCTCACAAATCTCCGCATCATCCGCAGGACAAGACATTAAGAGCACAATAGATAATTACGTTGAAAACTATTTGAAAGAGCAGCGAATTCCAGGGGCATCTATTGCTATTGTTCATAAAAATGCTATCTTTTATTCCAAATCGTGGGGCGTAACGGGAGAATCCGAAGAAAAGGTAACTGCTGAAACTCCATTTGTAACCGGCTCTATTAGTAAATCACTAACAGGCTTGGCCATAATGAGATTGGTTGATGCAGGCATTATTCAATTAGATGATCCAGTTCAAAAGTATATGCCATGGTTTACCCTGAAAGATAAACAAGCCGCTTCCCAAATAACGATTAAACATTTACTCACGCAAACAAGTGGGATAAGCACTTATTCTGGCCTATCTATATCGGACAAGGAATCTAATGATTTGAACGCTATAAAGGAAAATGTAGAAAGTTTATCGAATGTTAAGCTGACTGCTGCTCCTGGAGAAAAGCATCAGTATAGCAATGCTAACTTTTCTATTCTTGGAGCTCTCATCGAAGAGGTGACCAAACAACCATTTTCTGAATATATGGAGGAACAAGTTTTTTCTCCATTAGGGATGAAAAATGCAGCCGCTAATAGTAGCAAGGCATATGAAAAAGGATACTTATCTGGCTATCAATCATGGCTTGGTCACCCTGTAAAAAGCGCAGTCACATATGATAACGGAGGCACACCATATGGATACATAACGGCAAGTGCATCCGATATGGTTCAGTACATTAAACTTCTTAGTCAACATGAGCATAATACTTTTTTAAGTAAAAATGCGATGAACCTTTATATATCGCCTTTTGTTCAAACTAGTAAATATCGATATTACGGCCTTGGTGTACGAATCTCCTATCCAGAATCTAAAGAAGAAATGATATGGCATTCTGGTTCTAATCCTGACGCACGCTCAGAAGTATTTTATATACCAGAAACCGATTGGGGCGGTGTGATTCTTACTAACAAAAGTCATATATTAGAGGAAAAGTCACTTCTATACTTGAAACAAGGGATTATCGACATTTTAAATGGAAAAGAGCCTGTTAACGCACCTAAATATACACCTACTTTCCAAATAATAATGATTACTATTTTATGTTTACTTTTTGTGATGTTAATTTACCTTCTAAAAAAGGTAAAAACTAAAAAATTTAAAAAAAGAGGTGTGTCGGGTATATTTGGTTTTATACTTTTAATTTTGGCAATTATTTCAATTCCATTAATAAGTCATTTTACAGGAACACCTTGGCACACTATTAGATTTTTTGCTCCCGATATTGCATTTTTGACTATAATAATGGTTACTCTTTTAACATTGAATGGCTTATTATCTTTATATATTTCATTTAAACGACGACAAAAAAGACAACTTCTCTAAGTAGGAGTTGTCTTTTTTAGTTATGATTGTATTAATGAGCTTAATGCTTCAACCTTTTAAAATCTATTATTGATTGCTCTGACCATATCCCGCTTCCGAAGCTATAGCATCTGCTTTAGTAACATGTACCGTACCAAATGGATGGTTAGGAGGAGCGTATATCGAATAAAGCTTTAGTGGCACATTCCCTGTATTCGTGACGTTATGCCATGTTCCAGCAGGCACTACTACGGCATAATTCTCATAGACCCTTCTTTCATAGTTTAAATTGTTTTTACTTGGGCCCATTTGAGCATATCCCTCACCCTGTTCAATATATAAAAATTGATCAACATTTGGGTGTACTTCTAAACCGATATTATCACCGACATTAATACTCATTAACGTAACTTGTAAGTTCTTTCCCGTCCACAGAGCAGTACGATACGTATCATTTTGCTTAGTCGCATTTTCAAGATTGATGACAAGCGGCCGGTCTCCATAATCTTTTAATTCAATTCTTCCACCATTAGAAAAATGAGAAGGTTCAGCTCTGTTCGCGTACCCCGTCTGATAAGGAGATGGCCAATAAACTAGCTGATCTCCATAGTTATACATAGGCATGTTTCCGTAATAAGGCATGTAGTACATTTTCTCAATCCCCTCACACATTATAAGGTTATCCTATGCAACTTGTTCAAGAAATGTACTTACACACATTTTAGAAAAAACAAGATAATTTTTTACTCAAAGGTATCTTCAGCATACTCTAAAATATCCCCCGGTTGACATTCCAAGACTTTGCAAATTGCGTTTAACGTGGAAAAACGTATTGCCTTTACCTTTCCCGTTTTTAAATTAGATAAATTGACAATCGAAATATCTACTGCTTCTGCAAGCTCACTTAATTGCATTTTTCTATCAGCTAATACACGATCCAATCTTACTATAATCGTCAATATCTTCACTTCCTATGCTGTTGCATCATACTCTTCTTGTAAAAAAGAGCCATATCTAAATATCCTACCAATTGTCCAAACTATAAAACTACAAAGTAGTATGCTCCAATTTATATCAAAAAATCTAAAAGAAACGGATTGAATCCATTCAATATTGCCTAATTCATTATTGTTTAAAAACATATGTAATACAGTTGAAACTAAGTATGCTTGAACCGTATTACTTAAAAAACTTAAAATTAATAAACTATATGCTACTAACTCTATTCTTTTACTATTGCTAATAGTAAATACATCCCCAACAATTACGGATTTAACAAACTTCCATAATAAAATAAGAATTGACATAATAATCAAAGTAAAGATCATCAAGAGTAAAATTAATACGATCGTTTCACTTTTATCATAAACAAAATTACTCATTATATCTTTATTTAAAAAAATAGTTATTCCATTAAATTTAAAAGAAATATCAATGTTAGAATCTAAAACTAGTTTACTAATCTTCTCACCAGAGACTGTTAAAGCTACAACTAATAAACCAAAGAGTGATAAGATACATGATGATATGATTACTATAGTAGTTATTAATAATACATTTAATATTCTCAAACTCATTTTAATATTACGAATTGCTAGCGATTGATCCATAACTGCTTCTAACACCCCTTATTATTTGTTCTTTATATACATTCCTTCCCCTATTACTGTAGGATATCTTAATACGCACCCCCGTTTTAAAGATTACTTTTTCAATAACTAACTTCAACTTTAAGTTCGGATATAGTATATATTATAAATGGATATTTTAAATATGGCTGTATAAAAAGTACCTCGGAGATTAACAGTATGAATGAGGTAATCCTCAAGCGATCACCAAGCCCTTAAAGCTTTTTGGTGATTTCAGTTGATTCTGCATAACTGTTTAATAGCAGCTTCATGAACTATTTCTTTCATTCGACCTTTTCCTGATAAAGGACATACTAACAATTATAGATTTATCATAAATGAACATTCCAAAAAGTATATAAAATGCCTAGAACTTGATATAGTATGTACTTAGGAAAAAATTTTGGTGGTGTATATATGAAGAAGTTTATTATGGATTTTTTTATGATTGCGATTGGGGCGCTACTTTTTGCACTCGCTGTCAACTTATTTGTTATACCTAATGATTTAGGTGAAGGCGGCGTAACAGGTTTAACAATCATCGCCTATTATTTGTTTGGATGGTCGCCAAGTATTGTGAGCTTCTTGCTAAATGCAGTTTTATTAGTAGTTGGCTATAGATTTTTAAGTAGGCAAACGACTATTTATACGATAATTGCTGTATCCCTTCATTCACTGTTTTTACATTTAACAGAATCGTGGTCGATTTCTTCAAATGAAATTATTGTGAATGCTATTTTTGGCGGGGTGTTTGCTGGAGTTGGTATCGGCTTAATTATAAGAGTTGGTGGAACAACAGCAGGTTCAACAATCTTAGCTAGAATGACGAACAAATATTTAGGCTGGAGTATTAGTTACGGTTTATTGTTTTTTGATTTAATTGTTGCTTTTTCATCTTATTTTATTATCGGAGCAGAAGCATTAATGCTTACTGTGATTATGCTTTATGTTGGAACAAAGGTAATGGAGTTTGTTATTGAAGGTGTAAACCCGAAAAAGGCAGTTACGATTATTTCGAAAAAGCCAGAAGAGATTGCCAGTCATGTAAATGGTTATATGAATCGAGGCGTAACGGTCCTATCAGGCCATGGTTATTATACGAAGGAACAAAAAGAAATTTTGTATATCGTCATTAGTAAACAGGAAGTAGTAAAACTAAAGAAAATCGTCAAAGAGATAGACACGGATGCCTTTATTGCTATCCATGATGTACGAGATGTCTTTGGACATGGATTTATTGAATTGTCTAAGGCTTAATGAGATTCATCTAAACTTTAAAACACCTTTTGTTGAAAATGGGGTTAATCCCTTATCAACATAAAGGTGTTTTTTCCATTGAGCTACTATTTTTAGACTCATACTTATCTACTTGGATTAACACCATAATGTGTGGTTGATTTCCGTTCCGACTGGGCGCTTTTATCGCTGCCGCTTCGCTTTCGCGCAGAAAACATTTGTTGCTGCCGCTACGTTAGCACTACGCTTTCGCACAGAGCAAAGCTTCCTGGGGGCGTCTGATGAGCCGCTTCGCTTGCGCTCCAGGGTCTCGGGCCAACACGATGTTGGTCACGAAGGCGTTATCACAGGATGTGATGGTTTTAGCCTTCGTTCCTCTATCGCTAATCCCCAAGGAGTCGCCCAGTCTCCACTCCAATCAACTAATATACTTGGTATACGTTTTACAAATGCATCTTTAATTTCAGTAATCAACTCTTTATTCCTTAACCTGGAAGGAAATTTCAATTATCTTATCTAAAAGTTGAGTATAAGTAATTCCTGCTGAGAGTGCGCTTTTTGGAAGTAAGCTGTTTTTTGTCATCCCTGGCAATGTGTTAACCTCCATAACATATGGCATTCCGTCCTTAATCATCATATCGATTCTGGCATAAACACTACATTTTAATGCGCTATAGCAGGCTTTTGCGGCTTCAGCAACACGTTCATGTATGGCAGGTGAAAGTTCTACAACCTCCTCTATCGTAGCGGCATCCTCATATTTCGCTTTATAGTCAAAGAACTGCGCTGTATGGCGAATCGAAATGATTGGTAATAGGTCCCCGTCCAAAATGGAGCATGTTATTTCCTCGCCCTTTATATATTTCTCAAAAATGATTTCAGAATCCCATTTAAATACTTCAGCAACCGATGTTAGTAAGGCATCTTTATCATAAACTATTTTTACCCCTACACTGGAGCCACCCGAATTAGGTTTTACCACTAACGGGTATCCCATTTTGTCTAATTTATCAAACTGAAGCTCCTCGCTATTCGAAAGATAAAGCCAATCCGGTGTCTCAATGCCTTCATAACGTAGAATTTTTTTCGAAATATTTTTATCCATACAAATACTGCTTGAAAGTATACCACTTCCTGTATATGGAACACCCATAGTCTCTAGTACACCTTGAATCGTGCCATCCTCTCCAAACTTGCCATGTAATGCTAATAAAGCAATATCAATATCTCTCACCTTTTCACAGAGCTCTGACATGTTATTTTCATTTAGTTTAATAGCTACCACTTCGTATTTACTTTTATCTAAATGAGCGATCATTTCTTCCCCTGTCATGATAGAGACTTGCTTTTCAGAGGAAACGCCCCCCATAATAACGCCGACTTTCATATGTTCAACTCCCCATTTCATTTTTCAAGGTATCACCAATAATCTTAATACCACGCACAATATCCTCTTCTTTTAGTCGAGAAAACCCTAATCGAAATGTGTTACTACCTTCGCCATTACTGTAAAAAACGTCACCAGGATAAAAAACAACTCCCTTTTGATAGCACTTTTCCAGTAGTATGCGAGCATTCATTTCCTCTTCTAGCTCAATAAAGAGATGAAGTCCACCATCTCCTGTCATTCTTTTAAAAGGAATGTATTGATTGCAGGCTTGCCGGGCTAGTTCATATTTTTTCTTATATACTGCCTTGGCCTTTTTTAAGTATTTTTCAAAATAACCATCCTGTAAATATTGATAAAGCACAGCCTGATCTAGTGTCGATGTATGAATCGTGCGCGCTCTTTTCATACTTTCCAAACAGTGAATGAGTTCCTTATCAGCTAATATCCATCCAACACGTAAGCCCGGAAAAAGAATTTTGGAAAAGCTACTGATATAAATAACATTGTTGCCCTCGCCGATAAAAGTCATCAGTGGTGCTAAATGCGAGCCAGAATAACGTAATTCCTCATTAAAGCCATCCTCCACAATAGGAACTTGATATTGTGAAAAAAGCTTAATAATTTCAGCTCTTTTTTCAGAGGATGTAACAATGCCTGTCGGATTATGATAGGACGGGATTAAGTAGGCAAAATCAAATTCCTTTTCCGATAAGCTTTTCTCAACTTGTTCAATATCGATACCGTCATCTTTCATATCAATTCCGTGAATTTCAAATCCATGTAGGCGGAAAAGCTTTAATGCCGCATGATGAGTAGGATTTTCGCAAATAACACGTCCAGATTTTTTTGCTAAGGACGATAATAAAATATCCAATCCCTCGGTAAAGCCATTCGTAATTAAAATATCTTTATTGGAAATATCTACACCCTTCATTTCCATATAATGAAGAAGATATTCGATTAAAGGTTTATAGCCTTTTGCGTAGCCGTAATTCAACACGACATCTCCTTCAAGGGACATCCGGGTCAAAAAGGCTCTTTTAAAATTTTCAACATCAAAAAGCTTTTCTTCGGGGGCAACACTATTGAAGGAAATCATCCCTTTTTCCCAATGAATATCTTGCTTCATTAAATCTAATTCATCAGCTAACAAAGTAACGTTATTAAGTCTTTCCTTCCAATTAAATTCGATAGATGAAGCTTTCAACGTTTCAACTTTCCCTACAAAATTCCCTTTTCCTTTCACAGCATAGATCATGCCCTCTTGCTCTAAATCTGCATATGCATTCAGTACCGTATTTCTACTGATCGATAATAATTTACTAAGTTCACGGGTAGATGGAAGCTTCTGATGCTCCAGCAAGTGTCCCTTCATTATCATTTCTTTTAAATAGTCTTTTAATTGAATATAAACCGGACGATCATCGATAAGCTTAAAATCATTAAACACTTCCTTGACCCCCTTGCTTTATTTTTGCATAACTTTATCTCACTCAAAAGGTCCACAGTATAGGGATTTTCCCTTCCTTGTGGTATGGTTTGGCTCACAAAAAATGCAATGCTTCAAAATGAAGAATTGCACCTAATTATATGCTAACTATTCTTTTAATTCTTGATCATGAACCGTTGTATATTTATTAAATTCTAATTGAATTCTTTCAAAATATTCTTCGTCTTCATATAGCCTTAAGAGTTGAAAGGCTTGCTCTAAGAAAATTGTTGAGTCTTTGTAGCCAAGATGAAAATGACATATAGCTTTTCTTGAAAAATGTAGAGCTAGTATATAGTAATTCATTTTTCTTTTATACTGCCTTAATGAATCATTAATTATAGAAAGGGCTGTAGAATAGTCTTCATTCATTATTACTAACAGTGACAAATTAATATTAAACGCAGATTTTAATAAATCTATATCTCTAAAACTATTATATTTGTTTAACCTTTTTAGGACATTTTCTGTAAATTCTATTGCTATATCTACCGGAAATAGAAATAAAACCGTGTTGATCAAACGAATATCACTCAAATACCACTGATCATATTTTGAAATACGGTCCCAAATGGGCTTAATAATCTCTTTTGCTTCATTAAAATTTTCCTGATTTAATTGTATGAGAGCTTCACAAATAAGTCGAATCTCTTTAATCTCTAAATCATTTTCAATTTGTAAATATTCAGCCGTTTTAACTTTTAAAAGGGTTAATTTTTCTATATCATTATGATTTAGCAAAAAAAACCTACTATGAAAATTATCCTTCATCAGAGGTAGCACTGTACAGTTTTTTGGGGAATGGCTATGCAATATCTGTACTTGGTATCTCTAATAACTTAACAAATCAAGAAGTTTTTACATTGAGTGAGACAGCTCAATTTGTGGACGCTTTAAGTAACTATTTAAACTAGGAATGGAGAAGATATATAATGAAACTAAAAAAATCCAGCTTTATTTCGCTTTTTACACTTATATTTGGGTTAACTTTATTTATGAATAATGAGATAGCTAAAGCTGAAGACATAGTAAATCCAGATTCAATTACCATAGATGGTGAAATCGTGAAGGGAGATTTAGAAGTTGAAGAAACTGAAAAAGTAGAAAATATAAATTTACCTAGATCTTCGACGATAGTATATGTACTCTATCATTTAAAAATTTAGGATGGGTAAATAAACATAAGCACTTTTTTAATACATCTGTATCAATACCTTCTGGTACTAATTATAAATATACTTGGGAGCGTACAATAACTAAGTCTGCATCATCTTCTCATAATATAAGTAATTCTCTTCGTCTACAAGGTGGTGCTAAATTCATTAGTGAAATAGATTATAAATTTGAATACGGCTATAGTAAATCATCAACAGTTACAATGACTCAAGGCACAAGATCAGAAACAAACATCACAAAACCAGGTACCTATCAGATTGATTTTTATATTAAAGGTATATACTATGATATAACAGGTAATTGGAAGGCATATACAGTTAATAAACCTAAAGAACAAACTACAGTTACACGAAATTTAGGTTATTTAATCGAGCCTACAAATTATTTACATCTTGATGTTACTAAGCAGTAAACCAATACTAATCAAAAAAGCAGGAAGACGTTTTTCTCCTCCTGCTTCTAAAATTTCTATTAGGGGCTTTCAAAAGGTTTGATGAAATTATTATAAATCGTTTGTGAGAATTTTTGAAAGTACCTAGCCTCAATGCCTTGTATTCCTTACATCTTTGCTTTTTGAATAATCATTTGGATAAACGGCTCTTTTTCCTTTGTATATGTCGATCGATCGAATCGATATTTAGACGCTAATTGATTTTTTAATACCGCATATTCATTTGCAGCTTGGGGATGTGATCTTAGATAATCTCGAAAAAGTATTTTTTCAGTCCATTCATGACTGTTATATTCACAAATATGTAAGTGGATTGTTCCCTGCCCCCACAATCCCTTTCTAAAAAATCTTCTATCCTTAAACTCTAGTTTCGGAACATATTCATAGTCAATTTTACTTAAAGCGTCTATGAAGCTCGGCACTTCATCTAAACTCTGTACACCAACAAGAATATCAATAATCGGTTTCGCTTTTAGTCCCTTTATCGATGTACTTCCAATATGCTCAATATGAATAACACTACCACCTAAAGCTTTTCCAATTTCGTTTTGTTCAACTGCATATTGTTGTTCCCAAAGTGGATTATATCCGGATAGTTGAACCTTAATTTTCCGCACAAGCTTACCTCCCCATTAATTCTTTTTAAATAAACCTACTAAAAATCCTTCTAAACCGAAATATTGCTCTTCATCAGACATGGCTGTCATTTTTCGTATTTCAATTTCTTCTAATGATTGAAATACTTCTTTTAGTTTATTTTTTGTATATCCTAATCCGCCTTCTAAGGTACGCTTTATATAAACTTCTTCATCTGAGATGGCAGAACCACCATATGCACCATGTTCCTCAAATGAGCATAAAGCGAAGTAACCATCAAGCTTTAATAATTTGTGAATCAATTCAATATACGACACACGACGATGAGGGGCTATGTGGTGGAAGCAGCCCGAATCATAAATAAAATCAAAGCTCTCTTCTTGTAGATTCAGTTCAAAAATATTAGCACAAATGAAATCTACATTTACTTCTGCTTCATCCATCCTTTTTTGCGCCCATTGTAATGCATGATCCGATATATCAACACCAACAACTGAACAACCTTGCTGTGCTAAATAAATGGCATTTCGTCCTGCGCCACAACCTAAATCTAAAACTCTATTTGGCTGAATCACCTTTTTTTCAAAATAGCTTACTAGATTTTCATCAGGTTTATTAACAAAAAAAGGTACCTTTTTAAAAGTTTGATTATAAAACCCATCCCAAAATCCCTGTGGTTCACGTAATAAGTTATCTAATACTCCAAGCAATTGTTCATTTGATTTGATCAACATTTTACGCCTCCCGTTTGCAGCTATCTTATTCAAAAAACCAAAATATTCCTTCTTTTTATTATAAAGTAAATTTAGGAAATACCGTAAATAAATAGATCACATTTCGCAAAAGGGATATTTCTACATTTTTAAATGTTATATTATATTTATGGATATTTTATCTAAATAAATTACGCTAAACATAAGATAAAGTGAAACTTTATTCGGAGGGGGTCTTCTTCATCCTCCACCGATTATTACTCTTTATCAATTGGGCTTTTACGGGCAGTTAATCTCTTACACCTTCTTTGCATTTGTAAATTTTGAAGGGGATTCTTGTACCTTTTGCTTCACTTTCGGTACAGATAAATTACTGCCCGTTCAAGCGGGAACAACAGAAAGGAGTTGCAACATGGAAGAAATCTTGACGATTACGAATTTGACGAAGAGTTATGGTAGCAAGGAAATATTAAAAGGAATCGACTTACACGTCTCGAGAGGAGAAATAATTGGATATATCGGTCCGAACGGTGCTGGTAAAAGTACAACTGTCAAAATTATTCTAGGGCTTGAGGGCGATTACGCTGGAGAAATTAAACTGTTTGGAGAGAATATCGGAAAAGACAGCATTGAATATAAACGAAGAATTGGCTATGTACCTGAGATAGCAGATGTTTATGATAATTTAACGGGTTATGAGTATTTAACCTTCATCGGCCAGCTTTATGGCCTTGAATTAGAGGTCGCTGCTGATAAATCAAAATCCTTAATGGAATTGTTCGGTGTTGGAGAAGCGTATCATTCAAGAATATCTTCTTACTCAAAAGGGATGAAGCAAAAGCTACTAATTGTCGCTAGCCTTATACATAATCCCGATTTGTTATTTTTAGATGAACCGATCAATGGATTAGATGCTAATAGTGTGATGATCTTCAAAGAAATTTTGACTCAGCTGGCTGCCCAAGGAAAAACGATATTTTATTCCTCTCATATCATGGATGTTGTCGAAAAAATCAGTAGTCGCATCATCCTGCTGAATGGTGGGAAAATTGCTGCAGATGGGACATTTACCCAGCTTCAGGCAGACAATACCGAAGGGACTCTGGAAAAGATTTTCAACCAATTGACAGGCTTCCATGATCATAAGGAAATTGGTGAGAAATTTGTTTCTATTGTACAAGAGGTATAACGATGAAAGATTTCAAAACTCTGCAACTGCTTGATAAGATTCAATTTATTTTTGTGAAGATGGGCATCGATTACGAAATCATGAGAAAGATCCTCCATATTAAACTAACAATGGATGAGCGTAAAATACCGACATTATTTAACCAATCATCAAAGAAAAATAAGGAAGAACAAAAATACGGCTACATCAAATCTTTATGGATTTATGTTTTATTCGGGCTTATGTTAATTCCTTTTATTGGATTCGGTCAAAACTATCTTTTCCAGATGAGTATTGCTTATGCCATGATCATTTTTATCATCATGACATCATTGATTTCTGATTTTTCTTCCGTACTTTTGGATGTACGGGACAGAAGCATCCTCTCTACCAAGCCAATCTCTGTTAGAACGATCAATGCGGCCAAGTTTATGCATATTTTCATCTACTTGACGTATTTAACGATTGCATTTACGGCCATCTCCCTTGTGGTGAGCTTATTTAACCAAGGATTTCTATTCTTTATTTTAACGGTGCTCTTACTAGTTTTAATTAATATTTTTATTGTTGTTTTAACCGCTATTTTATATATTGCTATTTTAAGATTCTTTGATGGAGAAAAGCTGAAAGACATCATCAATTATGTGCAAATTGGCTTATCATTAATGCTGATGATTGGCTATCAAGTTCTTATTAGGTCCTTTGAACTTGTCGATTTTGATATGGTGGTCACGTTTCATTGGTGGAGCATTTTTCTAATTCCTATGTGGTTTGCCGCTCCTTATGAGCTGCTACTAAATGGTGACAGCTCTTTATTTACAGTGGTATGTAGTATCTTTGCTGTCGTCATGCCAATTTTTTCGATATGGCTTTATCTAAAGCTGATTCCAACCTTTGAACGCAATCTACAAAAACTACTAAGCACAAGCAAATCGAAAAAAGAAAAGAACAATAAACTAAAGGCGTTTATATTAAAAATCATTTGTAGAACTAATGAAGAAAGAGCTTTCTATCGCTTCGCCTCTCTTATGATGAAACAAGAGCGCGAGTTTAAACTGAAAGTATATCCGTCTTTAGGCTATTCTTTTGTTATCCCATTTATTTTTATGTATTCTTTTTCAAGGTCCGAAGATGTTGATTATTCCGTTAGCATGAGCTATTTAAATATTTATTTCAGCATGCTAATTATTCCGTCAGCTGTGCTTATGCTCGGATATTCGGGGAAATATAAAGCCGCTTGGATCTATAAAGTCTTTCCACTCAAAGATTATACAGACTTGAAAAAAGGTAGCTTAAAAGCATTTTTGATTAAGTTGTATAGTCCGTTATATATTGTTCTAAGCATCATTTTCTGCTTCATTTTTGGTACGAGAATTATCCCAGACTTACTGAGTGTTTTAGTGGCAAGCTGTATGTACACCGTCATTTGTTACATCGTCATCGGAAGCAAGATCCCTTTCACAAAGCCCTATAATGAAGTTGGCGATGCCCAGAGTTGGAAAACTCTTATATTACTTCTCCCTTTAGGTGTTCTGGCTGGACTGCATTACTTCCTGACAACTCATATTTCTTATGGGGCAGTCATTTACTTACTCGTGCTTGTCATTACGAATTTCGTTCTATGGAAATTTGCATTTAAGCATATGAAAACGGCTTGAGCCTGAGCTCAAGCCGTTTTATTTTAAAAAGCTTTTCTCGTATATATACGAATAGATAGTAGCCACGATCCAATATATAATATAACGATTGAAAGGATAGCTATGAAATACATTTGCGTTTCTTGTAAAGTCATGAACTTTTGTGTCAATTCTCTTAATATCTCATTTAAATTAGGAACTAAAAACTTAATCGTTACGAGATAGATACCAATTAAAGCACCTGCAGCAATCACTAAATATTGCCTTTTAAATTTATAAAAGATTGGAAGCATGAATGAGATAGCAACCATAACAAGACCGATAATTAGCAATATAGCTTTCCACGAAAACGACGTTCCTGTTCCATTTATGAGGTAATTACCTATATAAGTAATCATTAAAAATAGTGCTGTAAATATTAATGCACCTACATATTTTGAAGTAACAATTTCCATTCTCGTATACGGTAGCGAATTAAGCAGAATATTAGCATTATCTTTATCATCGTAAGAAAAAGCCATATTAATAAATGTTAAACTATATACAAATACAATAAGAATTGGAGAAACATCTGCTAGCAAGTAGATTATTATAGTAGCAATGTAAAATAAAATTACTTTCTTTTGTATTAAAACATCCTTAAGTATAAGGTTAACCATACCGTTACCATCCTTTCTTCGTGTAGTACATAATATCTTCAAGAGTTGGTTTTTCCACAATAACAGAATCTCCAAATATCTTTGCCACACGATTTTTATCAGCTGTTAATGCCTCAAAGCCTGTATTCATTTTTCGGATTGCAATAAACTCTTGTTCCGTTTCACGATCCAGTAAATCCAATGTCCCTTTTACAATGGCATATTCTTCTTCAATCTTATAAAATTCTTTCGTGAAAATATGTTCTCCATTATGAATAAAGGTAATATAATCAGCAATACGATCTAAATCTGTTGTAATATGCGTCGAAAAGAAAATCGTTCTTTCCTCATCCTGCATTAACTCATGTAAAATATTTAGTAACTCTCTACGAAATATCGGATCGAGTCCAGCAGTTGGCTCATCCATAATAATTAATTCTGCATGATGAGCTAGAGCAATAGCTAACGAGGCTTTCATCTTCATTCCCTTCGAAAAGATCTTCATATTTTTATTCATTGGTAGTTCAAACTTTTCAACATAATGCTGAAAAGCGTTATCATCCCAGCTTTTATAGGCTGGTTTAATAATCCTTTTCATATCCTTTAAAGTTACATTTTCATAAAAGACATTTTCATCATAGACAAAACCAATACGTTCCTTTATCTCTTTCTCATGTCCCTTATAATTCATACCAAACAGTGAAACAGTACCACTATCTTGCTGTAATAAGTTCATAATCAACTTGATCGTTGTTGATTTACCTGCACCATTTCCCCCGATAAATCCAGTTACGAAGCCTTTTTTAACGTTTATAGAAAAATCCTTTATCTGAAATCCGTTAAAAGATTTATGAATATGCTGTAATTCAATGACATTTTCCATCATTCATCCTCCATATACAATAAAGTAAGCATTTCCTTGAGCTCTGCTAAGCTAATGTCCATTTCTTTCCCGTTTTGAATGGCAACCAACAGATTTTCTTCGATTACCTTTATTTTTCTTTCCCTCATCATTTCCTTATTTTGTTCAGAAATGAACGAGCCTTTTCCAACAATAGAATAAATAAATCCGTTTTTCTCAAGCTCTTCATATGCGCGTTTTGTTGTAATTACGCTTATCTCTAAATCCTTTGCAAGCTGGCGCATAGATGGCAATGACTGACCTTCTTGTAATTCACCTGATAAAATAAGTTTTTTGATTTGAGCATAAATTTGCTCATAAATAGGCTCTTTTGAGCTGTTTGAAATAATAATTTGCATGCAAATACCTCTCTGCGAAATATTGTATATATACTTTATATACAATATATACACAATAACCCTATTTTGCAAGTACAATTCTTATTGAACTCAAAAAAAAAAACGAAAACATGAGATTGATAAATCACAATCCCATGTTTTCTGTTTTAAATTATTTAGTTGATAATACTGCCAATTATGACCCTAACTAGGTTCCGCTAACTTTTTAATTGACGTATTATTATTCGAAGATTCCACCCCAATTAACGATTTAAACTCTCTATATATTTTTCTGACTCATCGCCTATTCGCTTAAATTCAATATCATGAATATAGTGTGAGCAATTTAATTTTATTAATGTGCCGTCTTTATGCTTACTGATGAACTCCTTTTGAAATTCATTCCACACTTCCTCATTCCAACCTGTTCCTTGACCGTTTGAAGTGAACAATAGCATTGGAACATTTGGGATTCCAGCCGCTCCTACCATTTCAGCATTTTCCTTAAT
Organism: Lysinibacillus sp. NPDC094177; assembly: GCF_050279145.1. Classification (NCBI taxonomy): domain Bacteria; kingdom Bacillati; phylum Bacillota; class Bacilli; order Caryophanales; family Bacillaceae; genus Lysinibacillus; species Lysinibacillus sp. NPDC094177. Next base: position 198,391 of record NZ_JBNNTW010000006.1, read on the forward strand.
ATGCTTAACTTCGTTCATCATATTTTTAGTTGCCGTTCTACGATAGAAAATCACTTTATACAATTCTTTTTCTTCATCTGTCAAAGTCCCATATTTTATAGCATCACTTTCAGAAAGGCCAGGAATCCATCTAGTAAAACCAATATTAGCAGCAAAGGAACTTAAATGAACTAGAGGCATATTTATATCATAATTTTTATATGCATCAGGGACAGCCATATCCAATCCTATAATTGCCTTTACTTCATTCGGGTAGACTTGAGCCCAATACAATGCCTCAATACCAGACATAGAGTGAGGGAATAAAATATATGGCCCTTCAACACCTGATTTTAATAGAGAATCTCTTGTTTCATGTAAAATAGTATCAATATCACGGTCAGAATCTGTAATGTCACTAAAGCCATAACCTGCCTTTTCAACGACAACGATTTTATATTTATCGCTTAACAATGAATATAATGATTTAAAATCCAAAACAGGTGAGCTTGTGCCTCCACCAGACATAAATACGAGCGTTTCTTTCCCATTTCCTTCTATGTACACATGCATTTGATGACCATTCACTTCTACCATTTTCCCTGTTGGAGTAAATAATTTATCTTCCTTTGATAATTGTAGTTGATGAATACTGTAACTTGTCGTAACGATCAACAAAAGTATCGCTGCAATAATTGCAAAAAGTATCATGATTCGTTTAAGCACTGTCTTTCAACCACCCCTCTTCGGATATTTACTATCCATCAAAACCAATAGAAGTCACCATAGCTTTTAGAGTTCCAAAAGGTAATCGACAAACTGTAGCTGTTGGCCATTCATTTCAAATTCATCACCATCTATACACACTTGTTTAAAACCATTCTTCTCAAGAACCCTTTGAGATCCGATATTATTCATTGTTGTTTTTGCTTTAATCTTTTTTACACTAATTTCTGTTTCTAATAGTAGTTTTAAGGCTTTAGCGCCTATCCCTTTGCCACCGTATTCTTGCCCTACTCTATAACCAACTTCTGCTATATCATTCTTTGTATCTATATCTACTAAATTAATTCTTCCAATAATATTGCCTGAGTTATCTCTTATTAAGTAAAATTTTGATTTTCCTTCCTGTTGTTCTGCTAAAAGCTCTATGTGTCTTATTTTAAACGTTTCAAAATTATAATAATCTTCTCCACGACTAGGTACCATTTGTTCAAAGAATTGTCTATTGCTCTTTTCGAACCGATACAATTCTTCTGCGTCACGCTCTTGTAAGCTATTAATTGATATTCCCAAGCTAAACCATCCTCTCATTCTCAAAAATATGTAATGTAACCCATATTTATGAAAAATAAACTCTTTACGATATCATACAGAAAAGTTTGTTTTTAATCCATTGGAATCCTGAATTGAAGAAATATAAACACATTCCTTTCTATATGTATAACGACTCGAATAAAGAGGAAAATCCCCCTTAAACACAGTACCGCTGTTTGCAAAAATAATTGTTTGTTAGAATCAGCATGAAAATGTTCCATAATTCATGTACTCTAATACAAGTGGAACATACTGTTTGCTTTCACCATAAGCATGTCGAATAGCAATATTATGCTAATGTTCCGAAATATCCTCTAGAGTCAAATGTTTTAAAAATAGATATAATCGCTTTATCAAACTAGATTAATTAATTACTGAATTATTAATTAATTGAAAGCGCTTTAATTATGGCTATCAAAGGAGGTTTTTGAGTCATTTAATTTATTTTTTTGGGTTCAAATATCTGAAAAATCAAAAAACAGAGAGGGGAATTTCTGGTGAATGGACAAACAACATATCGGATGGACGACGCTCCACTAAATAAGTTTCATATAAGGATCACAGCACTTACCTTTGGTTCCAATTTTTCTGATGGATATGCACTTGGAATCATCGGGATGGCTCTTAGCCTCCTTGGTCCGCAAATGCACCTTGGTTCATTTTGGAATGGATTAATTGGAAGCTCAGCCTTAATCGGATTATTCTTTGGAAGCCTTTTTCTTGGCGGACTTTCTGATAAAATTGGCAGGCAGAAAATCTATTTATCCAATTTTGTCATTATCACAGTAGCATCAGCTTTGCAATTTTTTGTAAATGATCCAGTCACGCTTTTCGTACTGCGGGTCTTAATCGGTGTTGCCCTTGGAGGGGATTATGCAGTAGGTTCTACTTTACTTGCAGAATTTGCACCAAGAAAGTATAGAGGTATTTTATTATCATCCTTAAATGTTATATGGACAGTAGGTTATGTCTTTGCCACTGTTGTAGGATTCTATCTTGCGAAGATGGGACCTGACTCTTGGCGCTGGATGCTTGTTAGTGCAGTAATTCCTGCTGTAATTGTGTTAGTTATGCGTATTGGAACTCCTGAATCTCCAAGATGGCTTGTAAAAATGGGGAGAAATGAAGAGGCAAGAGAAATCGTGAGAAAGTATATTGGCCCTAATGCTGTAATGGATGAAAATATTTCGCAAGATACCGCCACTAATTATGGGATAAAGGATCTTTTCAACAAACATCTTTGGAAGCGAACTGCTTTTGGCGGTCTATTCTATGCATGTCAGGTAATCCCTTATTTTGCTATTTATACTTTTCTTCCAACAATTTTAGACGCCATGGGCTTTGAAGAAACCTTTATGGTTGATATGCTGTTAAACCTATTTCTTCTTGTTGGAGTAATTGCTGGTGTATGGTGTACAGAAAAGCTCTCACGCCGCGGTTTTACCATTTATACTTTTATTATCCTGACTGTTTCCTTATTTATTCTAAGTCTTATTCCAGCAGGATCTAATGGCTTTGCTATAATGGTGTTTGCAATCTTTACTTTTGTAATGGCTGCAGCTGGCAATCTTACACTCGTTTATCCCGCAGAATTATTCCCAACCGAAGTTCGGGGAACAGGCGTTGGGTTAGTCACAGCGATAAGTCGTATCGGTGCAGCGATTGGAACATTCCTTTTACCAATTAGTGTAAGCACCTTTGGAATGACAACATCGATGATCTCCCTGACTGTTGTCTTATTGATTGGAACTGTTGTTTCCATTGCATGGGCACCGGAAACGAAATCACTTAGTTTGAATGAAGCGAGTGATCCAAATCTGGACGTTGCCATTAACCTAAATAGAGAAGGAAAGAGTGTTGAAGTAGGTAGATAACATTTATTTCTTGGTCATGTTGGAACTTGAAGGGAGTATGCTAGGAAAATGAATACGACTATATCAAACACCCACCCAAAGGAAATAAAACAAGTTACTTTAGGTGATGGAGATATTACAATAAATGAAATCATTGCTGTTTCTAAATATGATGCAGAGGTTTTATTTTCACAAAATTACCGAGAACGAGTAAATATTTCGCGGTCAGTCATTGAAAAGTTTTTGGATGAAGAACGCGTTATTTACGGAGTCACAACGGGATTTGGCAGTAACGTAACCGAAACGATCTCCACAGAAGATGCTGAGATTCTTCAAAAAAATATTATTCGTTCTCATGCAGTATCAGTCGGTGAACCGTTAGAAAAAGAAGTGGTAAGAGCCATCCAATTCATGATTTTAGCTAATTTAGGGAATGGTTTCTCTGGTGTAAAGTTTGCGACTTTAGAACTTTTAAGGTCGCTGCTCAATCACCAAATTGTCCCTTTTGCCCCTGGAGAAGGTTCGGTTGGATATTTATCGCCGGAGGCCCATATGGCCTTAGTGTTAATAGGGGAAGGAAAAGCATGGTACAATGGTGAGTTGATTTCTGGGAGAGAAGCTTTAGAAAAAGCAGGTTTACAGCCTGTTTCATTGGGCTGTAAGGAAGGATTAGCTCTTACAAGCGGAACGACGTCGGTCACTGCTTTCGCGTCATTGGCTCTTTTTAGCAGTATTCAGTCAGCAAAAACAGCTGATATTGTGAGTGCTATGTCACTAGAAGCGTTAAAGGGTACCATTAAAGCCTTTGATCCACGAATCCATTCTGTTAAGAAACATGAAGAGCAAGCTGGTACAGCACGAAACATTATAAATTTACTCAAAGGCAGTGAAATTACTGAAAAATATCAGCACTATAAATTACAGGATGCTCTTAGTCTTAGATGTATTCCTCAAGTCCACGGAGCCGTAAAAAAGGTTTTAAAAGATGCGGAAATTACAATCTGTAATGAGCTAAACTCATCAAGTGACAATCCACTGATTATCACAGAGGATCAGGGAGACGCCCTAATGGGAGGGAATTTTGATGGAACATTCGTCGGTATCTATACAGATACGATAGCCATCGCTATGGCTAATCTCGCAAAGGTGTCAGAGAGAAGGCTTGACCGGCTTGTCAACTTTCATGTAAGTGAACTTCCGAATTTTCTAGTAGCAAAACCAGGCTTAAATAGCGGTTACATGATTCCACAGTATACTGCAGCAGGATTGATTAATGAAATAAGGGTTCTTGCTCATCCCGCAACAATTGATAATACGCCAACCTGTGCAAATCAAGAGGATGTTGTTAGTTTTGCCTATTTTGCAGCAAAGAAGGCCTATCAAATAGCTAAAAAGCTGGAGTATATTTTAGGACTTGAACTGATGGCAGCTGTTCAAGCTCTGGATTTTCATCGGCCTCTAAAACCGTCACCCGTCAGCCAGAAGGTTTACGAGCTCATTAGGAGTGAAGTACCAACAGTAGAAGAAGATCGATATTTTTATCCCGATATTCAATTTATTACCAACCTTATTAGTGAAGGAGAAATCCTAACCACTGTAGAATTAATGATGGGTAAACTAGATTGGTAGAAATGTTTATAATAATGGAGGCTATTATACTCATTTTAATCACGAGTATAATAGCTTCCATTCTATTTGGGGGCTCAAAACATGGTCGAAGAAATGACACATATATCTTTTTCACAACTATTGCTTTCAGGAACCTTTGTACACGTGGCTTCTTTTGAAGTTTTACAAGAAAAGTACGGCATGAATATTCAGCCTAATGTAGTTGTTTTAGTTTCGATGGATCGCTATCCAGATTTAGCTGAGGGAAAACCGCTTGAATGGAAAATGGAGATTGGACAAAAGCTTGTAGAAGAATTAGACACCATCTTACCTATTCCATATTTAAGGACATGGATCGAAGAGGGAGTTCTTGCCCTTTTATTGGATTTTTATGAGGTAAATCCACAAGATAGAAAGAGGGAAGTTCTTTTACTGGCAGAAATAATTCAAAAAACCTCAGATCAAAATGGCATACATGTTTCGATTGGTATTGGTAATTTTTACGATGATCCCGCTTCCCTCATTTGTTCTTTTGAAGAAGCAAAAAAATCAATGTCCGGAAGGTTTTTTCAAGGGAATAAATTAATTTTTCATACCGATATGAGAAAAAACGTGGTTGAATCATTAATGATTCCTTTAACTAAAGAGAAGTCGGAACTATTTTCGATCGTTAGAATCGGTTATACAGAAGGGGCCGTAACCCAAATGAAAGGAATCATGAATAGGGTTGCAGAGATTTATAACTATAATGAAGATGTCTTTAAATCAGAGGTTATTGATCTTCTTATGATGATGTCTAGAATTGTGTTAGAAGTCGGAGTAAGTCCTATCTCGATTTTGACCAATACTGCGAATGTGATTCAAGATCTCTATCATATAATCCGATATGACAAATTTGTTATGAAAGTTTGTCATTGTGTAGAATGGTTAACCGAACAGGTAGAAAAAATATATATTGGTGATGTTTCACCCACTATTAAACATGCAATTAGTTTTATGAAAGAGAATCATCAAAAAGAAGTTTCTTTAGACGATATCGCTCATTATTGTCACTTAAGCAGATATCATTTCAGCCATCTATTTAAAAAAGAAGTTGGAACCAGTGTCATGGATTTTTTTAATAAGCTTAGAATTGATAAATCCTTATTTTATTTGGAAAAAACTGAGCTTCCCGTACATGAAATTGCTAATAGAGTGGGTATCCATGATTTCAATTACTTTAGCCGATTATTTAAAAAATATATGAAATCCAGCCCCACCGATTATCGACGGTTAATGAAGAAGATATAAAAATTTACTAGAGTCCTGCTGCATGCCTTTATATAACAGCAAGAGTCAAATAGAAGTCTCCTATTTATTCAAGAATCGGGTGCGATTGTTGAATAACACTTAGATTTAAATAATTTTATAGTTATATTTTCGAAGCATCTTACATCAAAAATTAAACAACCATTTAAAACCCCGTACTAAATTTAGAACGAGGTTTTAAATGGTTGTTTAAGGTTTTAAAATTGAATAACTTTATTTAGAGATAATCCAAGAAGGAATTCAAAAGGAGAATGGAGTTAAAGTTCTTGTGTTTGGCGAAACGGAAGTATTTGAAATTCTAGAATCTAATAAAAGCAATTTAATCGCAGAAGATTTATCCAGAAATTTTCCAATTACTCTTTGGACAAGAATAGAGTATAAAAATGATAGTATTAACCGAGTCGAAATAAGTGACCAAGAAATTATAAGCGTTCCTTCACTTTTAATTTCTAAAGGATTTGATACTTCAACTCCATATATTTTTTGAGATACGATAGTCATCCATTACAAATACAATTTATACTGTATAAGAGGTGTATCCTTGTTTAAATAAATATCGCTTCCGTTTCTACTAACTTCCTCAAATCCTAACTTTTCCATCATTTTTTTTGATCTAAAATTAGTTTCATGTGTTTCACCATAAAACTTGGTAATATTAAATTTCACGGATGCATAATTAATGAACATTTGAGTTACGGTAGTTCCTATACCCTTTCCCCATAACTCACTTTCACCTATAGCAATACCTATTTCAGCACTATCTTTTTGAATCTCCGCTAAATCTGCATACCCAATTAATCTTTCCTCATATTCAATTCCTAAGCGAATACAATCCTTACTATTCATATTCACACAGTACTGCCACCAATTATATAAATTTTCTTCGTTTTGATTTTTCCTCCACCCATTCGCTTCACAAAACTTTTCGTCCATACTCCAATGATGAACAAAATTATAATCATCATTTTTTAAAGGTCTAAAAATTATTTTTTTAGCATCCTCAAACATATTTAATTTTAACTCCTGTCCTTTTCTTCATGAAAACATTTTCAAAATATTTACATTTTAATTGTATAAAGAAAACACAAAAGATGGCACAGGAAATTTAATTAATACCATATTTTCATTATTCATGAACAGGATTGTAGCTTTATATAACTAAAGCCCTCTTAATTTAAGTGCACTATCTCTTAAAAATTATAAATGAGCTAAATGAATGATCAAAAATACTATAAGAGGAATCATTAACGATGGTAGAAGATTTAACGTATTAAATTTCTTAATCCCCAAAATACTTAAACCTGAAGCTAATATTAATATACCTCCTACAATCGTCACTTCATTTAGAAGATCATTACTTAAAGAATTCTCCATTAATATCGCAATTAAATAAATAGAACCTTGCCATACAAATAATACTATTCCTGCAACAGCTATCCCAATACCAAAGGTGGAAGCTAAAACAATTGAAGTAATTCCATCCAACATACCGTTTGCAAGCAGATATGTATAGTCTCCCTTTAATGCAGCCTCAACAGGACCTAAAATTGATAAAGTTCCAATGCAAAATAATAAGATAGCAGTCGATAACCCTTCAGCTAAATTACCCTTAGAGTACTTATTTACTAAAGCATTAAATCTTGTTTCTAACTGAAGTTTTTGACCTAGTAACCCCCCTATAGCTAAACTTACAATAAAAAGCACTGGATATTTGCTTAAAGGTAAATGTTGTACTAGTGCATTTATTCCTAATCCCATAGCTACTAGCCCCATTGCCTGCATTAAAATATTATGATACTCATCTTTTATCCCCTTTTTAAAGATGTTTCCCACAATGCTCCCGACTATTATCATCATTGTATTAAATATTGTTCCAACCATAATCATTTCTCCTAATCAATTATGCCTCAGCATTACTTAGCCTTATTTTATAAATATTTTGTAATACTAAATTTCTCGAACGAATAATTAATGAACATTTGGATTACGGTAGTTCCTATACCCTTTCCCCATAACCGACTTTCACCAATAGCAATCCCTATTTCTGCTCTGTCTTTTTGAATCTCTGCTAAATCTGCATGACCAATTAATCTTTCCACCAATTATATATTGCTTCTTCGTCTAGATTTTTTCTCCACCCATTAGCTTCACAAAACTTTTCATCCATACTCCAACGAAAAGCGAAATTGTAATCATCATTTTTTAAAGTTCTAAAAATTATTTTTTTAGCATCCTCAAGCATTTTTGATTTTAACTCCTGTCCTTTTTTACACTATATGGATTTCAAAATATTCATACTCTTATTATACAAAGAAAAAATCAAAAGACGGTATATAAATCCAATTTACACCATACTTTTAAATGACTTTACTATTACTGAACATGACTGTGATGTTTAAAACACTACTTATTTGGATTACAGATAGATCTCTCAAGCAACCATATTTTTAACTGAAGAACAGTATGACTTTTATATAAACAATGCCATATTCAGTTGGACCTATATAATTTTCAATTCGACAAATTATGACAAAAAATGTAATTCAATTTGATATATTATTCTAAAAATCTATTATTCGAAGGAGCTATAAGAAAGCATTACCTCTAAGGGTTTCGCGTGCTACTATATTAGAGCAACAACTGAAAAGTAGTTGAATTTAGTTTATAGCGATTCTGAGAAAATGAAGCATATTTAACGTTTGGGAATGGAGAATAGAATATGGAGACACAAGCCTACAAATATCCTAGACAAAAAATTAATGGAATTTGGCTAATAATTGCTGGCATTGCAATGTTCTTACTTTTAATAAAATATAACGGCTATCCAAATATTTGGCCTTTTGCCATCGTTTATGTACTAGGTATGGTTTGGCAATTAAGCCCTAAAACCCGGGAGAAATTAGCAGTCGGTCCTGGTACGCGGGAACAAAAAATGTGGTCTAATTTTTCAATTTTTTTATTAGCTATTCTAGTTTTTGTCATTATTCAATTTTTTGCCGATGATTATAGAACTTGCTGGCTCTTAATTATTTTAGCTGTCGGCGTTCATTTCTTACCTTTTATTCCGGTACATGGGAAATTAATGCTTTTTCTATCAATCAGTTTAATAATCAATGCATTCATAGGATTAATTATTACTAACGTAAGTCTAGATGTCTTTTTCGTAATAGATGGCCTAATAAAGATTTTATTTGGTAGTATTTTCATTAAGTTAAGTCCTACTAATTTTTAAAATATGAGGATTCTGCTTTGCAGTGACTCTTGCAGAAAATAAAAGAATCCATTTTGAAAAAAAATCAAAATGGATTCTTTTCTAATGTTTATGTAATCTTTCCTTCATTTGAGCCCGGTTAACCCTTTCTATTTGGCCTTGATTGTGGTGAACTTAACACCCGCGTTAAATGCAAATACGCCTCATGTCCCTCACATGAGGCTTGACTATCGGCAAGTTTTCTTTATAGCTTTTGATTCTTTGGAAAAACAATTCCAAAACATGTTCCGGCTCCAACTTTGCTTTGCACTTTTACTTTGCCATGATGTTTGTCAATAATCCAATTTGCAATAGCAGTCCAAGGCCAGCTCCCGCTTCTTCAGTTCGAGATTTATCTACTTGAAAAAATCGATCAAATATTTTGGGTATATTCTCTTCCTCAATACCGATGCCATTATCTTGCACTTTTATTAAAACGGAATTAGCGGTTTGGGAACAAGAAATTAAAATTTCTCCTCCCGCTTTCGTATACTTAATTGCATTATCTATCAACCCTTATTTGGAGCACTGAACAAATCCCTATTGTATCGATAAATGAAGGCTTCCTCAATGAGATTGAGGAAGCCTTTCGCTTTTTTCATGTATGAGGCTTTTTAAAAAGGGTTGATCAATTTTAAATAAGAATAAAAATAAGCTATAAAGAAAAATCTCTTCACAGCCCATTTTTATAGTAATTATTTTTTATTGTTCACTAGATTGTGTGGATGGCTTTAATAAGAACCAAACAATTACTAAAATTAGAAGTGCTAATATAAAAGTACTCATATAAATGAAATGTACACTTGAAGCTAATGCTTCTTGTGATTCGGTTACTACATTTGCTGCAGTTCCTTCATGTCCACCAGAAGATACAAGATCAAGGTTTTTAATACCTCGTGCATGAATCATCGTGTTGAACATCGCCCCGAAAACTGCAGCTCCTAATGTTTGACTAAACGTATTAATAAACGTGTTTAAGCCAATTGCTGTACCGCGCGTATGATTTGGAACAGCTGTTTGAATTGTTACCATGTAGATAGGTGTAACAAGCCCCATTCCTAAGCCGATTAATCCAACTGCAACATAAATAAGGAATGCTGGTGAATCTGTTGACAATGTAAATAATGAAAAGGCACCAACTGAAAGAATACTAGCTCCAAGTAGAATGATTTGTTTCGTATTTAAGCTACCAACTAATTTACCAGAAAAAATAGTGCCAAATGTCCACATAACAGGAAGTGGCATTAAAATGAGTCCGGCGTCTGTCGCATTTTTCCCTAATACACCTTGGCTCCAAATTGGAAGATACATTGTAATACTAATAAGCATTGCACCAGAAATAAGAGTTAGTATATTGATAATAGATAATGTACGGTTAGAGAAAAGCGCTAGCGGAATTAATGGTTCCGGAGATTTCTTCTCAATGAATAAGAAAATAATGAATGACACAGCTGCAAAGATTAAGAGGCTAATAATCGTAATGTCCCCCCAGTTGTGCTTACTGCTACCTGTTAATAACGCGTATAGTAGAGCGATTGTACTTAATGAGAATACTGTTGCCCCAAGATAGTCGATATGGTGCTTAGCAGGCTTAATAGATTCTTTATAATAAATAACAATCATTAAGCAAGCGATAATTCCAAATGGAACGTTTAAGAAGAAGATGTAGCGCCAAGAAAGAGAATCCACTAAAAATCCGCCAACTAATGGTCCGATTACACCAGAGACACCCCAAACAGCACTAATCCAACCCTGTGCTTTTGCACGGTCTTTCACTTCGCTATATAAGTCACCAATGATTGTCATTGTTATTGGCATAATAGCGCCCGCACCTAGACCTTGAAGGGCACGAAAGACGATGAGCTGTTCCATCGATGTAACAACACCACAAAGTGCAGAGCCGACTAAAAATATTGTAGCCCCGATGAGTAAAACTTTTTTTCGACCGAATAAATCAGCCAGTTTCCCGTATATTGGAGTCGAAACAGCTGTGGCCAGCATATAAATTGCATATACCCAACTAACGAGTTCGACGCCTGACAAATCACTCGTTATACGGGGGATTGCTGTACTAATAATTGTTCCTTCTACAGCAGAAAGAAATGTCATTAACATTAATGATAAAATAACTTTATTTCTCATATTTTTCCCCTTTACTTCTATCCAGCTAAAATTATTCAATTCCAGGTGTGTTTATGTTTATTAACCATTTTTATCCATACTAATTAATTTGAAGGCTCTGATTTCCGCTACGGGCTACAATCAGTTAAAATGGGGATATAATAGCAAAATAGTAACAAAAAAATTCTTTTATTACTTAATAATAAAACTATTTTTTCCTAATCAACACACCTGATTCAATATATAACTATGTATTTTTTATTTATCTATCAACTAATAACTAACTGTGTATCTTCTGAAACGTCATAACCCAATGGAAGTTCATCATGATACTTACCGCACATTTACATAAATAACCTTCTTGATAATTGCTCATTATATAATACTACACACGACAAACATCAATTTTAACACAAATATCCATCAAAAAATCACCTCAAAGAATAACTAAAGAGGTGATCAAACTTTATTACAAATAATCAATTTTTATTATAAACGATCAATCTTTTTTACAAAGCTACATCACAAATGTTTAGTGACAACAAAAAGGTCGGGTACTACAATTTCTTGAAACCCGCATTCTTACGTTATGCAAAAACATTCGCGAAAAACAGCTAGTGGTTTAACAGTTATACTAACACTTAATGAACGTTAAGGATAGATATTTTATCTCTGCACCATCAAATAAATCTCCATCTTTTGAAAGCCAAGTTCTACACTTCTCCGTTTTTACGTGCTGCCATTTCATCTTTCATTTCTTCTTTTAATCCTTCAATTGACTTTTGACGTCGCTTATTTTTTTCTTTAATCATTTCACTTTGCATAGGGTCTGCAAATTCCAAACTAATTTCCGCTTCATGAAGTTTTTCTTCAGTGTTCTTAACGATATCACGAATTCGTTCAACGTTATCGGATCTATCATCTGGTTTTGATTGTCTTGAATTAGCCATGTTAACCTCCTAAAATTTAGATAATCATTTTATACCTCGGCATAATTGCGTCCGGAATCGGCTTTGTGGTTGCACAAAGCACTCCTTTCCGATTCCACGATATCCGCCGGAGGCTTTAACTTTCTTTCAGCAGGGTGTTTGACACCTGCTGAAAGAAAGTTAATATTAGTTTGTATTTTTTTCATGTTTATATGTACACTAATTTTTGCCAAAAAGTACTTTTGCCCTTTTAGGCAGACAAGCGCTGGAGAAAGGTTTACAGTGGGTATGCCACATGAAGAGACTCTAGAAGCAACCAGCCGCTGCAGCGAATACCTAAACATCATGAAAATTTTAACTTTCTTATCTCCTGAAATAAGAAAAAATCCTGCATATAAACACAGGATTTTTAATGAAACTTTTATATAAATTATCAATCTTCATTATAAATAATTGAATTTTATTTTAATTGATCAATCTTTTTTATAAAACTACACAAACTTGTTTAATTACAATAAAGTCGTATACTATATAGCCTATAAACCCTCATTTCTCCGTTGCATTTTTCTAAAAAGATACAATAAAGTTGAATACTAATTTTATTGCCCTAGTTAGAAATTCAAAAAACATGTTACAATAAAGTTGTATACTATTTGTTTTGTTTATATTTTATTATGTTCTTCAACCAATTTCTGTATGTACTGTTTTAGTTCTTCTCTCTCATCCCTTTTATATGATCTAAGATTAGATGCTTCGGCCACCTCATGAAAAGAAACTTCCTCATTTCTAAATTTCACCTCAAGTACATTTCTAACCCTCCGTCTTCTGAATTCATCAGTGGATTCAACAATTGATTCTATAAAAGCTGCGGTTAATGGGTATTTGATTCTAATTGAATCAAAATTTTCCCCTAAGCCTAATATTTTTTGTAATCTATATTTCGATTTTCTCATTAACTTTTGTCTTTCTTCTTCAAACTCTGACCAAGTTGAAATGATCTTTTGTGTTTTATGTAAAAAATCATAATCAGCCTCTACAGAATATCCTTTCTTTCTTCCACGATATACTTTTTTAACATCTGGGGAATTTGCTTCTAGCCATTCCTTATCATACTTTCTAAGCCAAGTATATACCGCCCTATTTTTATTATTTAACTCATGGCGAGAATATTCTGGATATTTTGCTCGTAAGTCAATCCAGATTTTCTTATACTCACTAGTTTTTTCACTTATCTTTATATATTTTTTCTCTTCCTTTAAAATACTATCACTGGACTTTTCTCGGTCTCTTAATATCTTTCTAATTGTTGGTCTCGACATTTTAGTTCGACGAGCAATTTCATTTATTTTTAATTTTTGTTCAATAAATTCATTAAATTTTTGTTCCCAAATGTGACCTTTCTTCATTATTCTATTGTTGAAATACTCTATATCTAATGGAGACTTTTCCCACGCTCGCATTCGATAAACGAATCCACAACTACACTTCATATCACCTTGAATAGCTCTATTTGCTTCATGAACACTTACCTCTACCTTTTTAACAACCTTCTTTAGATAATGATCTGCTAAAGGATTCATACAAATCCAAGGACCCGTTCCAAACGGTTTATATAAGTATTCATTTTCGAAAAAGTCTCGAGCAGAGCCACATAAAAGCCTCATCAATAATAAATGCCTTATTGGTTGTAAAGTAGTAATTCTATTATTACTATTAAATTTAGGTAGCCATGAGGAATTACTTATAAAAGATGAATTTAGCATTTCAAGAAATTCATGTGGATAATAATTTAATAATAAATTTTTTAATCTATTTCCCCTTTGTAACATAGGATAGGCTATTCCTTTCATCTCTAAAAGGGTTACATATTTTTCATAAAAAAACTCTGCAGGAAATGCATCGAAATTCTTGTCTAATAGATAATCCACATCTTCTGCTAAATTGAGTAATGACCTTAATACATCACTTTTATATTTTTTTTGCTCTTTCTTAATATCGTCAATCCTTGGTACAACAAACTCAATACCGTATATATTATGTATATCTACAGAGCGTTTTATTAAAGCTACCCGATGACTAGTACAGACAAATATACCCGGAATTTGATGAAATCTATTCCAATACCCCTCACCATACTTGCCAAATTGTTCTTTTAAACATTCGGGACAATAGTATAAATGCTCTTTTAACTTTATATCATCTTCTTTATTACCAAACAAATTGTGTCGTAATCCCTCAAAATTACTCCCTATCAATTTTTGAATCCACTCTTTCTTCTTGAAAGGTCTCACTAGAGGAATTATCGTATGATTATTTATAAAATAATCTCGTGAATAGGTACTTGAAAATATTTTTGCTTTAGTTACTAAATTATCTATTCCTATCGGTACCTCAAAGTTAATACGACGTGCTCTTCCTGTTAGTTCTTTTAAGGTATATGAAGGGTGAATATCTCCACTGTAAAAATGGTATCTAGCTAATATACTGTAATACAATTCATTTTTATAAGGCTTCGGAAAGTAAACAATCATTTTATATCTCCTTATAATTGCAAGCTGGGTACTAAAATAGATTTGTTCACTTATGAACAAATCTATTTGCATTATCTAGTATTCACTTTCGGATTAAGGATTCCAAAAACGAACCATTATCTAAGATTATTTCTTTTCTCCATTATAACTGTATCATGCCATTTTCCATTTAACTGAGCAATTTTTTCTCTCGTACCAACTATTCTAAAGCCCATTTTTTTATGTAATTGAATACTTGAAGTATTTATTGCAAAAACAGATGATTGGAGCGTCCAAAACCCTTCTTTTTCACTCTCCTCAATCAACATACCAAACAACTTTGTTGCAATCCCTTTTCCTTCACTATCATTCGATATATATACTTACTTCTGCCACAAAACGTAAAGTTGCATGATGCCTTTCATCCCATACTCGTTCACTTGGTACATTTGTTTCAAAAGTTGCCATCCCAGTGTCGATTCCTAAGTAAATTCATAAAAATAAAAACCACTCGATTAAGTGGTTTGGATAGAATACAATTCATGTAGAATGATTCATATAAAGCATTATTTCTTCAGCTAAATCAGGATAAAAACTTTCTCTTATACCCGCTTTGCGAACTATTTTCCAAACTTCAAGTTCCTCGTCCTTTAGCTGTTTCACTGACCAACTTATTCGCCTCTTCTGAAAGTCCTTTACACTTTCTTTAACGCTATCAATGTATGCCATAGTCCGTGGTAACTTATCTGCTTTTTGCCTTAGGAGAGATAACTGATTAATAGCTTTACCAATACTGCTTGTCGTTATTTTTACAGGCTTTTCTCTGGTATTTAAATCTTCAACAGCCATTTTTACTTTAGCCAAAATTTGAAGATCTCGCTTCGACCAATCAACCCTTTTATTAGTAACAACATTAGTCTTAAT
Source organism: Lysinibacillus sp. NPDC094177 (assembly GCF_050279145.1). NCBI lineage: Bacteria > Bacillati > Bacillota > Bacilli > Caryophanales > Bacillaceae > Lysinibacillus > Lysinibacillus sp. NPDC094177. The sequence goes on from NZ_JBNNTW010000006.1 coordinate 214,190, forward strand.
AAAAGGCGGATGTTTTTTTAGCCATTCCTTATCACTCCTATAAATTCGCATGTATAGGGAAGGGGCTTTTTTTCTAAGTTCTGTTCTTGATAATGTGGGATATTGATTAATTAAATCTAGCCATTTTTGCTTCAAATCACTTTTGTTATTTTCCTTGTTAATAGGCTTACTATTTCTTTGCCTCGAATATTTAATAATTGTTTTTGTATCAACTTTTAATATTTTTGAGCACGCTTTATAACTCAACTTATCCTTTTTAATCAATTGTTCGAGTTTGTTTAACCAAGCATCACCAAACATCTTTATACGTCCAATTTTTGTTTTATCCTCTTCAGTTTTATCTGGTCCCTTACGAGAATAAACAAAGCCACATGCACAAGAGAAGGTTCCTACTGGCCTTTTAGTATCATTGCAACGTGTAACCTCCAAATTAGTAATAACAGGCTGTAGATAGTGTTCAGCCGCAGGATTTAAACATAGATATGGTCCTTCACCAAATGGACGATAATGTTTATTTGCATACTGTTTAATTGTATCCACTGATTCACCAAAAAAATGAATGAACAGTAAATGACGTACAGGATGAAAAGACTTCCGATGTTTTCTTGTTATTGCTCTTAACCAACAGTTTCCTTCTACTCCACTCGGAAGTGATTGCATCAATGATAAAAAATCCGTTTTAAACTTCTTAATAAAGTCTTCTTTCAATCGCCTTTGGTCAATTGTGCCATTTGCTTTTACATACCCTTCACGATGCAAGAGGTAATGATAAATCTCTAATAAATTTAACTGATCAAATTTATAATCCTTTTGATTTAAATTACTACTTTCTAAAGCAAAATGACGTAGCATTTCAATGTCTACTTTAGAAAAATCACTTTTATCGTTATTCTTTAAACTGATTTCGATATTTGGATAAAAAAACAATGAATTTCCTTGCCTCATTAAGAGTGAACTGTCTTCAAGCAAGACAGAATGCTTTAAGCAAATAAACACACTTGATAATTGATGGTACGTCCTCCAATATGTTTCTCCATTCATTTGAATATCTTCATCAAAACAATTAGGACAATATCGAAAATACATAGGTTCTTTTACTGTCCCAGCTATTTGACCTGTTGAATAGTGCAAGGAATTATAGCCGCAGCCGTTTAACATTTTATCCCGAACACTTTGTTTTATTTCTTTCGAATTAAAATTTGTATAGTAGTTATACAATGTATGGTGATTTATCCATTCATCCATACTTGAATTAGTAAAAGGCTTTACTCTGTTAAATAATCTTTCTAAATCAGTAGTTAAATCAGGAATAATATATGCTTTCTTTTTCCCAAACAAATCTATAGCTGAATCTTTGTTATTTAAATTACCTGAGCGTTTATGATATCTAGCTAGCACACTATATAAGAGTTCATCTTTATACATTGAAGGAAAAAAGGCTAACATCTATTTTATTTACACGTCCTTACATTATTAAGTCATTTAAAGAATTTTTTATATACCCTTCTTCACATAATGCCTCATAAGCAGAGCGTTTATTCTTCTTTCCTTTATCGATTATTGATTTAAGTTTATTTGCTAAAACATCGCTTTTCACTTCACTTTTCTTTTCTTTCTTTTTCTCAATATATTGAAGCGATAAAGTCATTAGTTGTGGAATTGTAGACTCAGGTGACGTTTTCAATGCATATTTAGAAGCACTTTCAGCAATTTTTTCATTAACATCTAAATTGATTAACGATAAGATTAATTTCTCAAGTATTGGAAGTTCTTTATTTGTACGATCTTGTGCAATCCTTTCCTTTTTTGCCTGAACTCGTGCTTTAAGATCTATTACTGGCATTCTATTTTGTATATACTCTTCAATATCAACTGGAACAATATCCTCATATTTAGCAATATCACTTGGATTTCCAGATTTCAGTGCCTCCAGCATAGGTTGAAGAAGTTTTAAATCTTCTTTGGCTACCTTTTGTATAAGTTGTGGAGTTACTTTTTCAAGACCAGAATCGATTGCCCTCGCTTGTGCGAGTATATACAACTTTACAGCAACATCTACAATCCCCTGACTCTCTTCGTAAATCGTGTTTAATAATTCTTTAGTCAGTTCCGTATATTCCTTCGTCCACTGATAATCCCACATACTTGTGATTAGTACTTCCCAATCATCATCTTGTTTCATTTGCTGCCATACCATGTCGCCTTGCCCACTACTTCTACGTGCTTGTCGAAAATCCTTTTGTAACAATGCCTTAGCTTTCATAGTTCCAATGAACATTACCGGTACTCCAATTTCATTCACTAGCGTTACAAAAAAATTCATCATCATTTCTGATGCAGCACCTGTTGCAGATAACAAGTGCTGAATTTCATCAATAATTAGAGCACCTACTGAGTGTATACGAGCTACTTGTCCCATACGAGTTACCATTGAACTAACAGAATTTGTACGCTTCCCGTATTTCTCAAAATAATTAGTGCCTATTAACAAATCCACTTTTTGGAAAAAGTCCATACAAAGTGTTTTTAATGAACCATCATGGGGACAATTCAATTTAAGCCATACAATTTGTATCATATTGATCGGACTTTGATGCAAAATTACTTGCGGATAAAGAGAGAGCACTCTTTCTATCGCAGATGTTTTACCTATTCCCGGAAAACCTATTAAAGTGAAACTTGATGCAGAAGAACGTATATCTGGTGGTAATCCAAATTCTTCTTTATTAATAAGCTTATTGTGTAATTCATGTAGTGCCTGAACATGTTTCTTTTTTAATGGATTTCGATTTACGTACCCATATCTAATAAAGCCCGAAAAGCGTTGTTCTAAATTTAAAGTTTGATTTATAGGCTGATAAAATCTTGATAGCCTAAGTAAAGCATGATAACGATGATGGCTCGACAAATTTCTCTCACTATTATGAAACATGGGTAAAAAACTAAGTTGTTCAAATGCCTCTTCTTTAGAGAGTATTGGGGGTAATGCTTCAATAAGTGGATTTCCTCTATAATCAATTGTTCCTTGCTCACGATATTCAGCTAAATGGACTTCAATACCACTTTCTAATACAATCGTTTTCCCACCATTCATTTCTTTTTCATCCCTCGTTGTTTTTTAAATAATTCCATAATTGTTGATGTTCCATTTTTTTCATCATTCTGCTCATCAGTAGGTCTAAAACCAATAGTGCTATCATCACTATTAATTCTAGATGCACCTATTTGAAATGATTCGTGCTCTCTTTGTAAACTTTTTTCTATTTGCCTGTTATCTCTAATATTTTTTATTTTTTGCGTTTTAGTAATTTTATTACTTTGGGATGAGTTAGTGATCTTAATTGCATCATTAACTATCCCTTCAATGTTAGTATAAAAATTAATTTCTTCTTGTAATAAGCCTTGATTTTCATTCTTATAATCGGTTCGTTCACTCATTAAAAGTTGTTCAATCTCTTCTAATACTTTATTTTTATATCTCTCTTGATGATCTAAAAGAGAACAACTTTCAAATAAAGAATTACCTTTAATGTGCAGATATATATTGTTCATATTTCTAGGATCGTATGAAATATCGACTTTCCAACTTTTCTTTGTCCTAGCTTGAACAAACCACGATTCTTTTAAGGCTGTCTCACAGCTATATAACATGTCTTTAAATTTTATACCCTTAGAGGTTACTGTAGCCTTCCCCTTTGGCAACAAGTAAAATTTAATAGTATCAGGATGTACTTTCCTCAACTTTCCTGCTCTATTTTTAATTCCCCAACTCCAAAGTTCAATAGGAATCGGTTTTACATTTTCTTTTACCATATCCTCGTCTCTCAAATAGTCTGCCATATAGTGATTCTTGTTATAAAATAAAACAAAATTTATAAGGATTTTTGTATATTGTTCGAGAGTTAACTTAGCTTCTAAGCGATAATCAATAGCTCCTCGCTCTCCATAATCACTCTGTATATATCCAGGTAAGAATGGCTTAATTTTACTTTGAGAAGTATCGAATAATTTCTCCACAATACCCTTCCAATCCGGACGAAAAGCTGGATTATTTTCAATCGATATATTTAACCCTTCAATTAAACTATTCACTTTATATCCCTCTAGCTCACCTCTATCTCCTATAATAATTTCGGGTAGATGTGCTGAAGGCCACCATTCATTTGAAATTTCTATACCATACTTACTGCAATACTCCTTTTTATCTGATGCAGCATTAGCTATTGCCATCATCATTCCTGTCCAAGAAGGTCCCTCAAATCCGATATACATTCCTGTAATCATATGTGTAAATACATCCACTACAAAATAAATAATTGGTCTACCTACAATAAAATTTGAATTATAACTAGACACTAGATATACATTACCGACAGTTGCATCTATTTGATATCGCGCCCCTGGTCCCATCGTTTCATATGTTGATGAACCTAAAATTGCTCTATGATCACGTTCAAATTTCTTTTCACCTTCTCGATTTACTATTGTTTGTTCAATACCAAACTCTTTATTGTACCAATATCTAAATTGTCTTAATGAAGGTATTTTGTTTTCATCTTTTATTACTACATACTTCAAACCATTTTCATAACGTACTTCATCTGCAAAGAACTCCTTTATCATCATTTTATATGTAAATGATAATGAGTTTTTTTTGCTTGAAAAATAGTACCTTTTAATAGCTTTTCGAAATGTATCTCTTATTTCATCAGTTACATTTATCCCTACACTATTAGTGGTTCTAGGTTTGCCCCTTTTTAACGTTCCGCTCTTTCTGTTTTTCCCCTTTCCCCCAGAATTACTGTAGTCAGGCAAGAGACTATTTATAGTCTTACCTCTCTGCCAGTACTTTCTCAAATATTTATAAGCAGTCATTTTTGTACATACATTATTATTTACAAGTTCATTTATTAGCTGACCACGCTCTTTTTTCTTATAAATTGAAGGTTCATCTTCCGCTAAATTCTTAATAATTGCCCACGCTGTGTCTCTACTTTGTTTCATTCTCTCAGATAAATTTTCACTGTTAATTAGTCTATTTGAGTTATCTGATTCTAATTTGGTATACAAATTTTCTATAAACCCGTGTTGTATATCCTTTACCTTTAGAAGAAAAGGCAAAGCCTTTGAATCCTCTGTATCAATTACATATGTAATGAAGTTACTTTCATCGATCCAAAGTAAACGGTATACTTTATTACAGGTCAAATCTTTAATCAATTCATTAACTGATATCGTAATCAATGTTATCCTCCTTAGAAATGTTCAAGATAATTTGGTTTATAGATAAATTACTGGGATTAATCTTTTTATTCATATCTACGGAAATATATTTACGAGCTATAAAATGTTTTACATAACTTAAAGCAGAACCTGTCTCCAAGTTATAATCTTCATCAAATCTATTACAAACAGCTAATAACTTCTCTTCGCTACCTTCTTTAAAATCCAATAAACGCAATAATAATGTAGAATAGCTTAAATCTTCTTCTGCTAAATAATAAAATTTATGTACCCATAGAATATTGCTAGCTAGTTGTTTAGGAATTTCTTTCTCAGTTACAATTCCCCAGTCTATGCCTCGACTCTCCCAATACTCTCTTTCAATTTCAAACTTTTCAATTATTCGTTCATCCTCAAGTTGTTTGCTTGGTTTAACAGTCCTTGCAATGTACTTTTTTTCAGTATTTTTGATTACAGTTATAAAAAAATCCGTTGTCATATCAAATGGTATACCTGTAATATTATCTGTAGAGTGCTTAATCCCTTTCTCCTCAGCAATACGTAAAGTTGTTTCTAGATTTAACGGAAACTGTTCCCTAATGTCCACCACACTATCTTCCCAATCTAAAATGCTAAAATAATCTCTTTCCAAGTTAGAAAGAAATTCATGCTGCCTCATTGTAGTCCAACCCATTAAACGAGAAACATTTCCACGTGATGATATATCTTGAATTTTTATCCAGGGAATATAATTTGATAGTTCTCCTTGACCTCTTCCTTCTTTTATATATCGACTTCTTTTGTCCTCAGACCATCCATACTTCCTTTTAGACATCGTAAACACACCACCTTATTGTTTTGAAGATTCAAAAAATATCGTCGCTAATATTACTAGGAATTTTAATTTAGACTTGTACATATAAAAATAAAAGTCCTTTCTAAGAAGGACGATTGTTAATATTAAAGACTTAATTACTATCTATTTTTTCTTCACAATATATTAATTAACGAGCCACTTGCTATACTCAATCTACTTTTCCATTTCTCTTTCCACCGCTCGATTTTGCCAATCAAACCAAATACCTGAACACTCTCTACAATGGCTGTCTACTCCATTTTTATTAAGCATATCTTTACATGTAATAAGTCTTTTTACGACAGCTGTAACAGAAGAATTCCTTTCCTTTACAAAATTCCATAGTTAATCCCCTTCGATTTACACTCATTTGTTTCCATTTATGAAGTGAATTATTCGAACTCATAGCTACATCGTCAACGATAATACTACTTTTCATTATAGATCGCTCATACGAGCGATCTATGTGTTTTTAAGGAATAAAAGAATCACTTGAGCTCTGTATTATCGTAAACTATGATCTGACCTTCCATAGCATGCAAGTCCATCGATATTGTCTGATTTCTATTTTTAAATTCGGATAGATATTTTATGAAATCTGAATATGTACCTGCTTTTACTTCAAAGACTCTATAAAACTCATTGGTTTCTAAACCATTTTTTAGTTCTGCATATCCAACAATTGAATTCTCATCATTATTGACATTACGTCTCTTAATAAACAATTTGTCAAATCTAAAATCGAAGCTATAAATTTCTCCATTTGGCTTAATTAATAACGGATAAACTTTAATGTTGGTTGGTAATTCAGATAAATCATTTTCTACCTCAATATAAAAAGTAATGAAGTCTAATTTTTCTCCACTTTCATTCCTTTGTACTTGCATTTTAAATTTGATTTCTTGAAATCTTTTACTATTATCTAAACAATTTGGCACTTGATTAATAAATTCTTTCAAGATGTTTTCAACTGTTTTTATAACATAGTCGTAAATTTCTTTAACCTTGACCAAAGCATTCTGTTTTTCGTAAAGTCTGTTGTCGTAATAAAACTCATTTATATAAAATTCATCTAAATTTCCGATTAAAAAACTGTTTTTTACAGTCACCAATATAGTCTTTATGTGTTTGATATAATTATCAAAAGCTCTTATATACTTAAATTCATTATCATCGTTTATTTGAGATAACTGTAGTTTTAAATTAGTAAAGTATTGAATGTTATCCATTTTATTCAATACCTTACTGAGTAGTCTTCTATCGGTTATATCAATTGCTTTATCTCCAAGTAATCCAGCATTAACAATTTGAAAAAGCACATCCATACTAACCCTTGCATAATGGAAAAACTCGATTGTAGTTTTACCCAAAAATGCAACATCGTCAATTTGATATCCAGCTATATCTAAATTTGTACTATTCAATTCAGCTTGTGTAATTGGGGCATTTCCTTTTTCCAAAACGTTTTGGAATATTTCATTTTTTGTAGTCTCTAACACATTTTTTCGATGCTCATATACTTTATTTATTAAATTGTAAGACACAGTCATGTAGCCTAGTGTTTCATGTAGGCTTTTAACATATTGCCATGCATCATATACTTTTTGCTTTGCTAATTTCTTTTCCAACTGTGTAAAGTCAATATTCATTTTCCGTCTCCTTTTCCCCTTATTTCCCCAAAGTAAGTGGCATTTTCAAAAATACTTAGCGAACTTCGCTTTGTGATAGTCTAAAGGCTTTTTGGACTACCACAAATCTTTACTTCTATTTTATTACCTGGTTTAATTGCAACTCTAACTTAGAAGATATGGTGCTTAAACTTCATCTTTTAATTGTGCTGCAGTATTTTCAACCGCATTTAAACAACAGGTTTTTTTTCCTGAATTACAATAGCATTTTTCATTCTTACATCGCATTCAAAATCCCCTCTCTTTAGAAAAATGTATAAATATATCCAAATCATTATTATAACACTGAATTTCTTTTTTTTAGGAAATGCCTTTTCTCTATAATGACAAAAATGATTCTTAGAACTAATGAGACCAGATTAAAAAGGCACTGAATAAGCTATATGTGCAGCTATTCGATTTCGTATTTTAAAATTTTATACATGTAAATAAAATCCTATTAAATGAAAATATCATTTTCATCATACACAAAGTCTAAGATAAAGACTATTATAGTTTTTGATTTATATGGCAACAGATTATCACACCTTCTTTCTGCCCCTTTGAAATTAAAACTCCATTTTCGATCACTAAAACGCAACAAAAAAATTGTAGAAGAGCCAAAATAAATTAACTCTTCTACAATCTTTTTGCGCTATTTTGTTTAACTGAAATGTTTTATAATAATCCTCGTTGGATCTACGCTTACAGTACAGTTAGTGGAAAATGAATTTTTATTGAATTCCACATTCTTAGCGTTATACTTACCTTTTAACATTTCACAAATTTCTTGTTTTGTTTTTTCTCCACAAGTTCCATTACAACCAAATTTTGAACACTTCGGTAAAGTAACAGACATTCTATCACTACCCTTAATCTTCAAGAGACGTTTCTGTTCCGATTCATCGCTAAAAGGAAAGTCATTTTCAACTATCACTGTTTCTTCATAGTTCCAATAAAGAGTATCAATTAAATATTTATACAGTGTATCTGGTGTTTTTTTATATCTAGGAGTTGGAGGCTTTAAATTGTACTGTTCGCAAATTTCCTCAGCAAACTCTATTTGACTTACAGTTACTCCATTGCTTGTGTTATTAACCTTTTGCATCATTCCAGTAGGTTTTTTGATTGCTTTTGTTTTAATTACTTGTGTTTCCCATAAATAATTTTTCACATCTATATCTACTCTGTTATAAGGATGATACTGTGCCTCAGCTCCATTTTTAAGCTTTTTTTCTATAAATTGTTTAACTTCTTCAAAAGACTGGGTTATTTTATAACCTTGACTTTCTAAGTCTTCCTGGATATCGCCGCTGTAATTTTGTGTGAAGATACGTGGGTCTAATATCGTAAATATTCCAAAGTCTTTTATGTCTCTAATCAGTCTACCTGCAGCTTGATTTAATTTATTAATCATATGGGGAAATAAAATCAACTCAAAAAATTCATCTTCATATCCTTGGCCAATTAACTGTAAAAATGGATCATCTGGCACCGGGAAAGGTAATTTGGTTAGTACAACAGAAATTAATGATTTTCCAGGAACAGAAAAGCCTGAGAAAAAACTACCAGAACCCACTAGTATACTCGTTTCATCCTCTTTAAATTGATTAGTTAATCTTTCTACACCACTCCTATCTTGAACGTAAAGATTCATTTCCTTCTCTTTTAGAAATGTTGTTAAGTCTGTTGTAATAGTATTCATATGCTCTTTAGCAGTTGTAAGAATCAGACTTCTACCTTCAGTTAAGGAGATGAGTTCTTGAATATTCTCGACACACTTCTTTAAATAATCTAGACTAGTTGGAGAAACCATTTTTTTAGGCACATATACAAGGGCTTGGCTCGGATAATCAAAAGGCGTATTCAATCTTTTCGTTATCACTTCACTTTTATTTAACCTCCATTGGTTTAGTAAAGTAATAAAATCTCCATTTGTAGTTAACGTTCCTGACATTATAATGATCTTGTTGTCGCGTTTTAAGTAATTCATAAAATTTTTAAAATCAGTCGGAAATGATTCAGAAATCATGCTAAACTTCTTCTCATCATAATTGATCCAGTTTACATATTTCTTATCGAGGATATTCTTTAGCATATTAGAAAGTTCTTCAATTTCACTACTTCCATAATCATCATAACCTGTTAAAAATCTATTCATTTCTTTTGCTGACTCTTCAACTAAAGAATTATTCACGATGACATTTAATTCATTTAAAGTATCATAAAGTTCTTTTGTTAATGGGTAACGACCTTGTAAGGAACCCTCAATTAAACTTGCATTCTTATTTATAGTTCTATCCAAACAAGCAAGAAGTTGTTCGTATTTTTTTATATAGTTATTTGAAATTGATTTTTTCATCTCTCGTAATTTAGATAGTGTAAAAGATTGTTCAAGTTGATTTAAGAAATTTTCAATAAAGTGATGCGCCTCGTCAATAATAATGATTCCTGGATTTACTGGAATCATTGCTGCTTGTTTTGGCTCTGCTTTACTATTCAAAACAGATTGTATTAACTGACCGTGGTTCGTAATAATTAAGTCATTCGATTTTGACATAAAGTTATTTCGATGATTAATAGTAGGACAATTCCAATAAAAATCACATCTTTCACATTCTTTTTTTGATGCTTTTAATGCTACTTTTGACCATTTAGGTTCAGAAATATCTTGTTTAAATTCATCTTCAAATTCATTTCTTTGACCAGTTTCAGCCCTATTAAAAAATTTTAAAAACTCTTCCTGTTCCTTTGGTGTAAATTTATTTTTATTCGACATTAACTCTTCCTTGCAAAAATAGTGACTTTTCCCTTTTGCTAATATCGGTTGTTTTACTAATGATAGTTTTTTGAGTAGTGGAACTTCACCATTCATAAGTTGACTTTGGAGGTTGATTGTCGCAGTAGCATAAACAACTCGATGTTTACTTTCACTTTTTGTATCTAACATAGCTGGGATAAGTGAGCCAAGAGATTTACCTGTACCTACAGGAGCTTCTATAAACATAATTTTTTTTGATTCATAACGATCTAAGAAGGCCGCAATATCTATTGCCATTTGAACTTGTGATGTCCTGATTACTTCAGTTTCATAGTGTTCTGGAATTTTCTCTTCCAATATACTAAAAATTTTATCTGCTACCGATTCCAATAATATCCCTCCTACGAAAACAAATGTTCTTATTGGTTAATTATACTATATAATTCAAAATAAAAAACTATAGGATCTTTAGATTCAATCGTTTAGAGAGACTAGATGATTTATGTAAGTAAGCGTCAAATAACGCCCGCGTGTTTTAAAGTAGGTGTTATTTCTGTTAAATATTAAAATAATTTCATTCCAAATTTGATAAAATTCATACTGTCTATCAGTTTTAATACTTTTTAAACGAGTGAATCTTCCTAATGAAGAAACACATTTCATATTTAACCATGGTTTATAATCTGAACCAATTCCAGAGCCACGACCTTCTTTAATCTATTTTTCGACTTTAGATGTTCTTGCTAAAAAACACTACTTTAGATAACTATTATCTAAAGGGATAAAACGGTGCAACTTTTAACCGTTACTTCTTTATTTCAAATCTACACTTACCTATAAAAAGCATTCTATTTCCTAATAGAGCTAAAATTTGACAATAAATGTTGAAAATTATAGAATTGTATTGGTCAAAAAAGGTCAAATTTTACGGAGGGGATTAAAATGTTTATCTGTTTTTACTGTGGTGAATCTCTAGATGATTCTTTAAGAAGTGAAGAGCATATTGTTCCGGATTCTATTGGTGGTAATATTACTACTTGGAAAGTTTGTAAAGAGTGTAATACTAAAGCAAATCAACAAATAGACAATAAATTTAAAGATCAATGGTTAATTAGCTGGGATAGGGCTTTATTGGGGCTTACTGATAAACGTGGGAACAAGCATACTGAAGTAATCGAAACAACTTCGGAAAATGGAGAACCCATTCAAATTCTAATTTGTGAGGATGGTTTCGTACCAGTATCTAAACCAGTTACTGATATAAATTGGGAAAAAGGGGAAAAAGGTACCGTAAAAGTTGATCCACGACACTTAAAACAAGTACTAAAAAAAATCGAGAAAAAAGCTTTAAAAAAAGGGATGGAAATAAATATTTCCAAAAGCAGTTCAGAAAAAATAGATGTTGGTAAAGTAGCTTTTACAAAAGGGTTAGATTTAAAGGTAATCAGAAGAGAACAAGCTAAAATTATATTAGGATTGGGTTGTTTTTTTATCCCTAATTTTGCAGAATCAGATACTGCTGAAGCGTTAAGAAATTACTTATGGGATGAAGAAGGACGAATTACCGTCAAAAATCTTAATTCTAGACTTTTTCCATACCAAATAAAGAAAGAGACATTCCCACCCTTTACGATTGAAGGAAATATTATTTACACATATACTACTGAAAATATGCTATTAGATAATATTTTGGGTTCATTAATAAGTGATAAAGAACACATTTTTATCATCTATAAATACAATAACAAGCTCCGCCTATTTTTAAATATATTTGGACATATGAATGCAGTAATTGAAACACTTGAAAGTCCATCTTACTTTTATCCAGGACCAGTCCCTTATAAGGAAATGGCATATGTTATACACCCAAAGGAAAAGAAACATAAGGAATTGTTTATTGATGAAATAAAAGTAATTGCCTCCTCAATAGCTAAGGGCCGTTTAGCAGGATTTTTAAGTTCAAATCCTAAAGTGTATAAAAATTTGAAATAAAAAAACACGTATAAATTTGAGTAAGCACCAAATTTATACGTGTTTTAACTCCCACAATTAATTAAATATACATTGCCTAAAATGTCGATTTTGTCTCCCTTTACACGTACAGCGCAATCTTTGTTCAATGCATAAAACGGTTAAACTTTGTTTTAAAGATACACCAACGACAATAAAGGTTGTTCTTGAACACCAACAAAAACAGAATACTCGGTTAAACGAAAATAATTTCGTTCTAAATCTGATAAAAATTCGCACTGCCTATTCGTTTTAATACCTTTTAGACGAGTGGATCTTCCCAATGAGGAAACATTTCCAATATTTAATCAAAGTTTATTATCGGCATCAATTCCCGAACCACGACCTTCTTTAAACCACTTTTCGATTTTAGATGTTCTTGTTCTTTTAGACATAAAAAACACCCCTTTGGCTAAATAATAACCAAAGGGGGAACGCTTCATGACTTTATTTTAAAAATCGCAACTTTATTTCTAAGCTGCAATTTTTCAAATATAAGATTGTTTACAATCTAAATTATTTAGTATACATCTTTATTGTCCAGTATATATCTTTATTGCAAAGTATATATCTTAATTGTCCAGTATACATCTTTATTGTAACTTAACAAAACTTCTAAAAAACATCCAAAACCTTATTCCACAGTCACCGATTTAGCCAAGTTACGTGGTTTATCCACATCACAGCGGCGGTGTAGTGCTGCGTAGTAACTAATTAACTGTAATGGCACTACAGATACAAGTGGTGTTAGTAATTCATGAACTTGAGGGATTACTAAACGGTCACCATCTTCATCTACGCCAGCCATTGCAATAATGCATGGGTATGCTCCACGTGCTGCTACCTCTTTAACGTTACCACGGATGTTTAGTGCTACTGCTTCTTGTGTAACAAGGGCAAACACTGGTGTACCTTCTTCGATTAAGGCAATTGTTCCGTGTTTTAACTCGCCACCCGCGAAGCCTTCTGCTTGGATGTAAGAGATTTCTTTTAACTTTAAGGCACCCTCTAGACTTACATAGAAGTCCATGTTACGGCCGATGAAGAATGCGTTGCGTGCGATTTTTAAGTAGTCCTCAGCGATATCCTCTAATACATCTTTTGAATCAATAATTGTTTGGATGCCGTTTGCCGCAATCGCAAGCTCTTGTTTTAAATCGAATTCTAAGCCTTTACCATTAGCCTTCGCAGTTACATATGCTGTTAGAGCAAGTACAGCTACTTGCGCTACATACGCTTTTGTAGAAGCTACAGCAATTTCTGGGCCTGCATGTAATAAAAGAGTATGGTCTGCCTCACGTGAAAGTGTAGAACCAGGTACGTTTGTAATAGTTAATGTTGGGTAACCAAGCTCTTTAATTTTCACAAGTACTTGACGGCTATCTGCTGTTTCACCTGATTGTGTAATAAAGATAAACAATGGTTTTTCTGAAAGTAATGGCATATTGTAGCCAAATTCACTTGAAATATGAACTTCCACTGGGATACCAGCCATTTTTTCGAAATATTGCTTACCGATTAGACCTGCATGATAGCTTGTGCCGGCTGCAATAATATATAGACGGTCTGCTGCTCGTAATGCTTCTAAAATATTAGCGTCAATTGTTAATTCGCCATTCTCACCTTCGTACGCTTGAATGATTTTACGAATAACTGTTGGCTGCTCATCCATTTCTTTTAGCATATAGTGAGGGTACGTACCTTTTTCAATATCGCTCATATCAAGCTCTGCTGTATATGGTGCACGCTCTACTATTGTACCGTCTAACTTTGTAATTTCAACGCTAGCTTTGTGTACGATTACGACCTCTTTATCGTGTAGCTCCACATATTGATCTGTTACTTGTAGCATCGCCATCGCATCTGAAGCTACAACATTAAAGCCTTCACCTACACCTACTAGAAGTGGAGATTTGTTTTTCGCAACGAAAATTGTATCTGCCGCTTCTGCATCTAAAAGAGCTAATGCGTAAGAGCCGTGTAATAAAGATAAAGTTTTACGGAACGCCTCAGCCGTGCTTAAACCTTCTTTCACAAATAGCTCTACTAATTGCACGATGACCTCTGTGTCTGTATCAGATTTCATCGGAATACCTTTTAAATAAGTTTTTTGTAATAAATGATAGTTTTCAATAACTCCGTTGTGTACTAACGTAAAACGTCCTGATGCACTTTGGTGAGGGTGTGCATTCAAACGGTTTGGCACACCGTGAGTTGCCCAACGTGTATGACCAATACCAACTTTTGCAGCAACGTCCTCGTCCACTGCCTCACGTAAATCTGCAATACGTCCCTTTTCTTTGAAGACTGTTACACCATCTTCGTTACGAACTGCAATACCCGCTGAGTCATAACCACGGTACTCTAGTTTCTCTAAACCTTTTAATAAGATTTCCTTTGCATCTGATTCACCAATATATCCTACAATTCCACACATAAATTTCTTGTCCTCCGATATCGTCAATTTTTGACGCAATGACAAACTAGACCTCAACCTATCGAATTTTTTGTGAATGTAAATGCTTTGCTAATTAAAATTAGCATGCAATACATGCACATTGTTAACACTCATTCAGCCATCTGAATAGTAACCATTCGATACGTGAGATTTCTCTATTTATCTATTGCTTTCACTATACCTTCTCCATCTTCTGTACATTCAATCGCTCAAATGCTTTCAAAATGAAAAGTGACAATCGGGTATGTCGATCGGGAGGCATCCGCCGAATTTTCGATAAACCTCCACCTCGTCTGCTGAAGATAGTTTCGTCCAATTTCTTCAGCTCAGGCGCTATAATTGTTTTCCGATTTTGCGCTCTCTTTCCTCCTTATGCGCTCGTTAAATAATAAGGTCGGACCTCATATTCAACTTCTCCATAATACTCAATCATATGCTATACGTCAAATTTTCGTTATAAAAAACACCTATTTATCCTACTTTTTAGTGACAAGATGTAGACAAATAATCTGCTATAAAGGAATATCTAGAATTTCTTATTAAAAATATGATGCTTTCTCCCTTAGATAAGCAACAAATCTTTTCTATTATGGACAGAGCTGAAGATAAATATCCCATTTATTAATTGCTTGACAAAACCACTACTTAGCAACAAAAGGTGCAGGTAAAGCTAAGCCTGGGGGTGAGATCGTGGATAATCTGAGTGAAATGCTCAAAGGAGTTTTAGAAGGTATTGTATTAGAAATCATCAGCCGTGGCGAAATATATGGTTATGGATTTTTTAAGTAGTCATATTGAAATTTTAAGAAATAATAGAGGGCACAAACACTAGCTTTAGTCGTGAATGATTTAATGTCACAAGGTTTAACGGAGCAGGAAGCTTTTAATAAGGCTAGCGAGGAATTGAAATTCGCTAGTAACTCTTAGCAATCTGAGGATTTAAATGAACGCTTTCAGCAGTATTACGAAAATCGTGACCCCGCAGATTATGAGGCGATCGGGCTGTTTTATGGTGGCTTCCTGTTTTTGGGATTAGGTATCGGCGGATTAATCGGTTTTCTAACTGGCGGTGGATATGAAGCATTTTTTGACAGTGGCTGGATTGACACTGCAATCGGTGCCGGTGTTGGCATTATCATCGGTATCGGACTTGGGCAAATTACCAATGTTGTAATTGGGTTTAACACTTTAAAAGATAAAAGGCACAGGCAAATTCACTTGTGCCTTTTAAGCTTAGCCTTCTTTACTCTCCAATAATTTTACAATTTCTCGATTAAATGCTGGTAGATCCTCCGGTGTGCGACTTGTTACTAATTGTTTTTGGCAAACAAATACTTCCTCGTCATGGAATATTGCACCTGCATTTTCTAAATCTACACGAATCGATTTGTAGCCAGTTGCATCACGACCATTTAATGTTTTTGCTGTAATGAGTAGCTGAGGACCATGACAAATAGCAAAGGTTGGCTTCATGTTGTCCATAAATTCCTTTACAAATGCCACAACACGATCGTCTACGCGTAATATATCAGGAGAAAAACCACCAGGGATGAACAATGCATCAAATTCTGAAGACGTCACCTCATCGATCCCTTTATCAATTTTTACTTTCTCTCCATTCTTGCCTTCTACCTCAATGCCAGCTGTCGTATCAATCGTAATTAGTTCATGACCTGCCGCTTCTAATGCGCCTTTAGGACTGGTATATTCAGCATCCTCAAACATATTAGTAATCACTGTAGCAATTTTAGCCATTGAAATATAACACCCCTTGTAATTGTGACTCTTTACTACTGTTCCCATTCGCTTCGAAAACATTCATTTCGTTTGTGAGCTTTCACTACTTGAAGCATAAAGGCGTTCTATCCGTCACTTTCTTGTGCCTAATAAAAAAAACCCGACCTCCTTTCTAAGGAAATCGAGTTTATAAACTATTTATTCTGTTAAGCCCATTTCAGCACGGACAACATCTGCAATGCGCTCTACGTAACGTTCGCAGTCTTCCTCTGTAGCCGCTTCTACCATTACTCGTACAAGTGGTTCAGTACCAGAAGGACGCACTAACACGCGACCGTTACCAGCCATATCTTCTTCTACATTAGCAATCACTGTAGCAACTTTTTCATTTTCCGTCACAGCATGCTTGTCTGTTACACGTACGTTAACTAAACGCTGTGGGAAAATTTTCATTTCAGAAGCAAGCTCTGACAGTTTTTTACCTGTAGCTTTCATAATGTTAACAAGCTGAATACCTGTTAATAAGCCATCACCAGTTGTATTAAAGTCTAGGAAAACAATATGACCAGATTGCTCGCCACCTAAATTATAATCATTGGTACGCATCTCTTCCACGACATAACGATCACCTACGGCTGTTTGTACACTATGCATATCATTTTCTTCAACAGCTTTGTAGAAGCCCATGTTACTCATAACCGTCGAAACGATTGTTTGCTTTTTCAAGCGACCAACTGCATTCAAATGCTTCCCAATGATGAACATAATTTGATCACCATCAACGATTTTACCGTTTTCATCTACTGCGATTAAACGGTCACCATCTCCATCGAATGCTAAACCAACATCAGCACCCTTTTCTGTGACAAATTTAGCTAATCCTTCTGGATGTGTTGAACCGACACCGTCATTAATATTTAAGCCTGTTGGCGAGGCACCCATCGTTGAGATATCCGCTTCTAAATCTGCAAATAGATGTGTAGCAAGTGAAGACGTAGCGCCATGTGCACAATCTAATGCTACATGGATGCCCTCAAATTCTTCAGCAACTGTTTGTTTTAAGTATTGAATATATTTTTGTCCACCCTCGAAGTAGTCGCTCACAGAGCCTAAATCTGCCCCGATTGGACGTGGCAATTTATCTTCTTGTGCATCTAATATTGCTTCGATTTCGGCTTCTTGCGCATCTGTTAGCTTAAAGCCATCAGGACCGAAAAATTTAATACCATTGTCAGCAACTGGGTTATGTGAAGCTGATATCATAACGCCTGCATTTGCGCTCATAATTCGAGTAAGATAAGCCACACCTGGTGTAGAAATAACACCAAGACGCATCACCTCTACGCCGATTGATAAAAGACCAGCTACAAGTGCACCTTCAAGCATTTCACCTGAAATACGTGTGTCACGACCGATTAAAACCTTTGGACGGTCAGTTGCATCTTTTGTTAAAACGTAGCCACCTACGCGGCCAAGCTTAAATGCAAACTCCGGTGTTAATTCACTATTCGCGACGCCACGGACGCCATCTGTTCCAAAATATTTACCCATTTTGATTATTCTCTCCTTCAATGCAAGACGGTGATCACGCTTGTCTACACTGACAACTAAACCTCTCGTCTGCTTACTTTTGGAAAAGTCTATTTTCGTTCATTCATTGGTAACTATTAACTATGCCCTTATGTAAATTTATCTCGACTTGTAATAAGTTACACTTTCCAATCCGACAGATAAATTTAGCATAGGGTATTTTGATTTTAGCCCGAGCAACTTTTTCTCGTTAATGTTTCAAATCCGAAAATGAATACCCTTACCGATAGAGAACGAAATCTCTACTGAATCAAAATAAAATTATAGTCAGTTCTTGTTTAAGAATCAATATCTTCTGTTTTCTCAGTAGGCGGTGTGTTGTTATCAGAAGTAGTGCCAGAGTCCCCTGGATGGGGCGAAGGAGTAGGTGTAAGACCAGGAGTAGTAGTTGTTGTTGTTGTTTTTTCCTGCTCTACCATCGTAGTATCTGCTTTCACCTTAATTTTCGAATCAGATATTTTTGTCACACCTTCTGGCAATTTCACTTCAAATTCATAAGTTTTTGATTCTGTAATTTTTGATAAATCAACCTCTAACGGTATTGCAGTTAGAGCATCTATGATAGATTTTTTACCGTATACTCTCACCTTTGTAGGACTAATTGTTAATTGGTTGACGGTAATACCATTCGCCGCTTTTCCTATTTCCTTAAGCACAACAGGCAGCTCTCTACTGTAAGCTCCAATATCTACTTGTACCTTCACCGTTGCCGGTTCAATAGTTACATCTAACTTATTTAAATCACGATCTAATACTTTAACCGCCGCTACTTGTGAGAACGGTTCTTTCAAGCCTTGTTCACCCGTTACAGTAGCTTTTACATAGCTAATGTTTTTAATTGCACTTTTGGCACCTGTAACATACACCGTAGCTGGATTAGCAGTCATGCCATTTAAAATATATCCTTCTTCAATTAAACGAGTATTTAGCTCAGGGTCAACACGAAACTCTTGCGTGACCTTTTCCTCAATGTTTACCTTTACAGTTGCTGGGTCTAATGTAACTTGCAACTTATCCGAAATATTTTCGTATTGTAGTCTAACATTATGCTCACCTATGAGTAATTTACTCAAATCCGCAAAAATAGAAAAATCTCTCGAAGTTTGAGCTTTTAAAGCGAGTGGCGTTGGACCTTTTATCGTAACGTTCACCGTCTTTGGTATCCCTGTTACAATAAGGTTCTTATCGTCATAAAAAACATCTACTGGCACATCGCGAATTACTACTGTTTGCTCACTCATTATCGATTTATTTTTAGGAGATAATTCGGTACGAACGGAGAAAAATAACAATAAGGCTAGAAATAGTGCGACGATTCGTAACACCCAAGGGCTATCCATCATTTTATCCATTCTTTTTCCCCCTCCAAGTTAACTTAGAGGCTGCATCTGACTCCTGTGCTAATCCGAACCACATTTTACGTAACAGTCCTTCGAATTCCTCTAGAGAAAGATTTCGATGTAGATTACCATTCATCGTAAGACTAATGGCACCAGTCTCTTCTGATACGACAATAGTAATGGCATCTGTCACTTCACTTAAGCCGAGTGCAGCTCGGTGGCGCGTCCCAAGCTCCTTAGAGATAAACGGACTCTCAGAAAGCGGTAAATAACAGGCCGCTGCCGATATTTTATCTTTTTGCATAATTACTGCTCCATCATGAAGCGGTGTATTAGGTATAAAAATGTTAATAAGTAACTCCGATGAAATCTCAGCATTTAGTCCTATGCCAGTTTCGATATATTCATTTAGACCAGTTTCTTTTTCAATAGAAATTAACGCCCCTATACGGCGTTTGGCCATATAACTAACAGATTTCTTCATCGCCTCAATTAGCCTTGTTTGTTCTTCCTCAACTTGATTAATTGAACGTTGGAATAACTTCCCTCTACCAATTTGTTCGAGACCGCGCCTTATTTCAGGTTGGAAAATGATAATAATCGCCAAGAAACCGAAATCGATAACTTGTTGTAACATCCACCCTAACGTTTCTAACCCCAAAAATTCTGTAGCAAGGCGCGCAATAATAATTACGAAAATTCCTTTTAATAATTGGACAGCCTTCGTACCTTTAATGAGGGTTAAAATTTTATAAACAACGTACCATACGAGCAGTACATCTAATAAGTTAATAACAATATTCACAGGTGTTAAATTAGCGAAATGTTCGATAATCTGCACGTGGCATCCCCCACTTTTCATTGCGAATCCATACACATTTAAGTATAGCACATTCTTAACAAATGTAACTTTTTTCAAATAAAAAATCTACTCAAAAGAGTAGACCTTTCAGCCTCTCACGTGCACTATCTATTAGGACGTATAGAGTGTTATTTAGTTGCTTGTTTGTCCTCGAATGTTACAGCAGACTTCACTGAATTTTTAATCGTATACCAAAGCCATTCGAATACTTCGTCAATTTCTTCTATTTTTCCTGATACAACCGCCGAAGAGGCCATATACTGTCCATTAATAACAGTGACATTGCCATCCACTTCACCCTCAACAATTAAATCACCGTTTTTAACAACAATGTCGCCTTTTACAACTTCTCCCTCCGGCACAATAACCGTTTGACCTTCAACAACTAGATTTGGCTGTTTGGTCACGGAGAAATGTTGGTCATCCATGAAACTACCAAGTAAAGTGGCACTCATGAATAAACAAAAAACTGCTGCTGCCACAAAGAACGGATGCCGGCGAATCCATTTTTGCATGCCTACACGACTTTTGGGTTTCGGTAAACGAGCCATCACGGCTTCTTCAAAATGCAGAGGTGCTGTAATGTGGGAAGCACTCTTCACAAAGGCGATTGTTTCACTCAATTCCTGCATCATTTGTTTACAATCACTGCATGTATGCAAATGTCTTTTTAACTCTTGCTCATGCTCACGACTAATGTCACCATCTAAATAATCATGGATATAGTCTATAATATGCTCTGGACAAGTATTCATGACGCTTCCCCTCCTACAGATTGTTTAATTGCTTACGTAATGCTTCACGTCCGCGGTGAATCCTCGTTTTCACCGTTCCAAGAGGCATATCTAAAATCTCACTAATTTCCTGCAATGATAATTCTTCAATATATTTCAATACTATAACCGAACGGTATTTATCCGGCAAACGTCCAATCTCATATTGAATGCGATCTTGCAGCTCCATTTGCTCTATCTGTTCCTCTGGTAGCTGGTCATCGGCTGCGATTTGCGAATACATATCAAGCCCTTCTGTACCAGCTAATTCCGCATCTAAGTAGTAATCCGGCTTTTTCTTCCGGATACGATCTATACAAAGGTTTGTCGCTATGCGATAAAGCCACGTCGAAAATTTTCTTTTCTGATCAAAAGTATGCAAGTTCATATAGGCACGAACAAACGCTTCTTGCGCAATATCCTCAGATTCTTGCTTGTTCCCTAACATCCTATAGCATACTTGGTACAGTTTGTGCTGATAGAGACTCACAATATCTGCAAATGCGTTTTGATCGCCTTTAAGCACTTGTTTTATTTTCTTGTTTACTAACGCATCCATTGTGTTGTTTTCTCCACCTTTACAACTGTCTTATACTTTACGACTCATCGATAAGAAAAGTTTCATTTTGTTATTAATTATAGCAAAAGATTTTTATTCATTGTGGCAATAGGCAATTTTTTGTCAAATTTCTTTAAACTAGGGTTTCTCCAAATAAAGAACCCATTAATGCTACTGCAACATCAGCTGTTCTATTCTTCTCATCTAAAATTGGATTAACTTCAACAAATTCAGCAGATGTTAGCATACCTGATTCCTGAAGCATTTCCATTGCCAAATGGCTTTCTCGATACGTAATACCACCAGGTACAGGTGTCCCAACCCCTGGAGTATAAAGTGGATCTAAACCATCTAAATCAAGTGATAAATGCAAACCATCTACATTACGCTCTTTTAAATAGGCAAGAGCATCTTCCATTACACGCGTCATTCCAAGACGATCTACCTCGTGCATTGTATACACCTTGATCCCTTGCTGGCTAATTAATTCACGTTCGCCCGGATCTACAGAACGTGCTCCAATAATAATGACATTTTCAGGTTTAATTTTCGGTACATCATTACGAATTTTCACTAAGCGTTCATGACCTAACCCAATGCTAACAGCTAACGGCATACCATGTATATTGCCAGACGGTGTCGTTTCTGGTGTGTTTAGGTCAGCATGCGCATCAAACCAAATAACACCTAAATTTTTATAATGCTCACCAAGTCCTGCAAGTGTGCCAATAGCAATACTATGGTCGCCACCAAGTACAAGCGGAAACTTCTTTTGTTCAATAGCTTCATTTACACTGTTTGCTAAGGATGTACTTACATCGATAACTTCCTCTAAATTAAGAAGCTGTTTATCAACAATAGCACCTTCTTGCTTTTGGCTAACACGTATATCTCCTTGATCATGTACTACATGACCAATTGCCTCTAAGCGTTCTTCAACACCTGCGTAACGGATAGCACTCGGCCCCATATCTACCCCTCTGCGAGTTTGCCCGTAATCAGTCGGTACACCAATAATAGAAATATTTAGTTTATTCATCTTTTCATACCCCCTTTAAGTTGTAAGACTATTGTAAAGCCTACATCCACCTTGGCTCAACCTAACAATTTTATGTATATTTATACACTTAAAAAGAGCATAAAAAAATCTCCTACTGTTTTCAGTAAGAGATTAGTATCTGTAGTTAATGTTGCACTTTTGAATATGTTTTATTCTAAAAAAGTGAGCCATGAAGGACTCGAACCTTCGACCCTCTGATTAAAAGTCAGATGCTCTACCAACTGAGCTAATGGCTCAAATAAGAAAAAATGGCTGGGGTACTAGGATTCGAACCTAGGCATGACGGAATCAAAATCCGTTGCCTTACCGCTTGGCTATACCCCAATCATTTATAATAAAACTGGTGGAGGGGGACGGATTCGAACCGCCGAACCCTAAGGAGCGGATTTACAGTCCGCCGCGTTTAGCCACTTCGCTACCCCTCCGAAATAACACATTATGGTGGAGGATGACGGGCTCGAACCGCCGACCCTCTGCTTGTAAGGCAGATGCTCTCCCAGCTGAGCTAATCCTCCATAGAAACAGGTGTTCATTTCTTAACAGTTTATTTTCTTTTAAGCCTTTGCATTACTACAACGCTTTTAAAATGGTGACCCCTACGGGATTCGAACCCGTGTTACCGCCGTGAAAGGGCGGTGTCTTAACCACTTGACCAAGGGGCCATTTTCAATGTCTCAAAGAAGACAATATTTATATTAACATTATTCCCTTTTCAATGCAACACTTTTTTATAATTTTATTATATGTATAATATTATCATCTTAAAAATGGGCAAAAAAATGGCTCCGAAGGCAGGACTCGAACCTGCGACAACCTGATTAACAGTCAGGTGCTACTACCAACTGAGCTACTTCGGAACAATACTATTCAATTCGGTTCATTAAAACCTCTTAAGTACATTTATTATTATAGCAAGCATTATAAATTATGCAATACTTTTTATGAAAATTTTTATATTTTTCTGTCGAAACATTCCTATGCACTAACTATAATCACAATAGTTCTCTATTAACTCTAATATTTCTATCTTATGCACAAAATATTCTTGCTGTATATTATTGTAATTGTTAAAATGAAAATAGTTTTATGAATTTTCTATTAAATTTGTTTGGGGAGGAATGTTCACATGGTAACAAACGATTTAATTGCACCAGAATTCTATAATATTACAGAGGAATTGGAGAAATTCTCTCAAGATAGTAATCGTCAAGCAATACAATGGCTAAATACTCAGCAGGAACGCCGAACAATTTCCTATGTTGAACTTGTTCAAAAAATGAATCAATACGCGCATGCCTTTACGAAGAAGGGGCTTCAAAAAGGAGATCGCGTATTAGTTATTATTCCACGTCTTCCTGAGGCTTATTTTGTCTTCCTTGGCTGTCTAAAGGCTGGCATTGTTCCTATTTCATGTTCAGAAATGTTACGTGCAAGTGATTTAGAATATCGTATGGAGCACTCTTCTGCAAAGGCAGTAATTGCCTATGAAGCGTTCACTAGTGAGGTAGATCATATTACTTCTTCAGTAGATGCTTTAAATAATAAATTGGTTATAGGTACTGCTACAGATGATTGGACGTCTTTAAATGAATTGGCTAGTACACAGCCGGATACATTTAAAGCAGCCGCGACGAAAAGAGATGATATGGCATTTCTTTCTTATACATCAGGCACAACTGGTAAACCAAAAGGAGCTGTTCATTCGCACGGTTGGGGATATGCGCATATTAGAACAGCCGCTTCTCAATGGCTTGGTGTACGTGAAGGTGATCTAGTATGGGCTACAGCAGCACCAGGATGGCAAAAATGGATTTGGAGCCCATTTTTATCGACTATTATGCTGGGCGCAACTGCATTTGTATACCACGGAGGATTCGATGCAAAAACATACCTTCAACTGCTTCAAGATGAAAAGGTCAATGTATTATGCTGTACTCCAACGGAATATCGAATTATGGCGAAGATTGATAATTTAAAAGACTATAATCTTTCTTCTTTACGTAGTGCTGTTTCGGCTGGTGAACCATTAAATCGACCAGTCATCGAAGCATTTATGAATAACTTCGGTCTTAAGGTGCGCGATGGCTATGGCCAAACGGAAAATACTTTATTAATCGGCACACTCGAAAATACTGAGTTACGTCCTGGTTCAATGGGTGTTCCTACACCAGGCAATATTGTCCGCATTATAGATCATGAAGGCAACGAGGCACCGATTGGGGAAGTTGGAGATATTGCAGTACACAAAACATCTCCTGCTCTATTTAAAGAGTACTATCGTGAACCTGAACGTACACAAGCTGCCTTCCGTGGAGACTGGTATATTACTGGAGACCAAGCCAAATGCGATGAAGACGGCTACTTCTGGTTTGAAGGTCGAGGAGACGATATCATTATTTCATCAGGTTATACAATAGGACCATTTGAGGTAGAGGATGCTTTAAATAAACATGAAGCTGTACAAGAATGTGCTGTAGTCGCAGCACCAGATGAGATTAGAGGACATATTGTTAAAGCCTATGTCATCTTACGAGAAGGCTTCAGAGATCGTGATGAAGACGAGTTAACAAAAGAACTACAGGAGCACGTTAAAGCATTAACAGCGCCTTATAAATATCCTCGTAGTATTGTCTTTATCGATGAACTACCAAAAACAACTTCTGGCAAGATTCGTCGTGTAGAGCTAAGAGCAGCAACTGTATAAAATATAGTAAGGAGACATTTCACCAATCACTTGGTTGAAATGTCTCCTTTATATACTTTCTGGATATAAAAAAAGCCACTACTGATTTTATCAGCAGCGACTTTTTGCGCCTAGCGACGTCCTACTCTCACAGGGGGAAGCCCCCAACTACCATCGGCGCTAAAGAGCTTAACTTCCGTGTTCGGTATGGGAACGGGTGTGAC